>NZ_JALBHA010000001.1:0-134575 GCF_023006445.1 Bradyrhizobium sp. SHOUNA76 | reverse complement strand
TGACACCTCACGCGAGCTGCCGCCCATCCAGGTCGGCGGCGGCGAGACAGCGGCGCGAAAGAAGTCGGTCGCATCGCGCCGCTCAGCCAAGCCGCTCCCGGCCGGCCACCGTATCCCAGTGTATCCAGCGGCAACGCAGGCACCGGATGTGCGCAGCGTCGCCTCGGGTGCGAAGGGCCAGCCCGGCATGGCGAGCGAGATCACGATCGCCGGCGAAGAGCTCAATGCAAGCCCGTTCACGCGGCCGGGCGAAGCGCTCGAAGCCGTGCCCGGTCTCATCGTGACGCAGCATTCCGGCGAGGGCAAAGCCAACCAGTATTTCTTGCGCGGCTATAATCTCGACCATGGCACCGACCTTGCCATCACCGTCGACGGCGTCCCCGTCAACATGCGCACCCACGCGCACGGCCAAGGCTCAACCTCTAACACAAAGGGCGAACCAGATCACCTATGCCTATGGGTCGCTGCTCAAGACCGACACGCTCTACAACCTCTGCACCGGTGGCGCCGCGCCGATCGCGGTCTGCCAGAATGGTGTGATGGACTACGTGCTGCATCCCGTGGAGCCGCTGACGTTCCGGCTTACGATCGCCGGGGCGTTCTAGATTTGCCGGCTGGTGCACTGACCGCGTGAGCTATCGGTTGCGATGATCGCATGTAGCCCGGGTGAGCGCAGCGATACCCGGGGCCGCTCGCAAGGATCCCGGATGTCGCTTCGCTCATCCGGGCTACGGCACCTTGCTGTGTCGCCCTCTGTCAATCCGCTCGCGCAAAAATATTCCACTTTACCGAAATTCGGAAATGGCGTATGTGTCGCCCATCCCGGCTCATCCAAGAGGGGCGATCTTGTGTCGTCACGCATCGCGAGCCGGGGCTGCGGTGGACGCGGCAGCGTCGGCACGAGATGGGGCGGGCAGGGCGGGTAGTCCCTGTGAGCCCGCAACCCGCGTGCGGACGAGCGGCGCTGCTAGGTTCGTCTCGCCTGTAAGTTTCGCAGCTTTGTCGACAGGGCTGGAAATACTGCGGCGACATGGCGGGCCGTGCGTACGGCAAAACCGTGTGGTCCTGGCCGTCGTTGCTACGGTCAAGCCCTTCGGAGGTGCGAGCGAGCCCAACCGGGCAGACTGCATCTTTCAATTCGCGGGGCGAGGGAGGCCAAAGGAAAGTTCGGCTCCCGGGAGATCACGGCATAAGCCGTCCGACCATCGCGCAGGGAAGGCCGAGTGATCGGCGACACCTGTATGCTGCTGTGCGGTTCTTCCTGCGTGCGCGTTTCGCGCAGCGGACCGCGGGTGCCAGCCGGCACCCGGCCTTCCCTGCGCCCTCTTGGATTTGAGGGTCGAGCGATCAAGCAAAGCTCGGGCGATTTAAGCCGCGAGGCCGAAGAGTCATGTTTGTGAGTCAAGCTGCGTGTCACAAGCTCGATATCGTAGGGTGGGCAAAGGCGCTCTTGCGCCGTGCCCACGATCTCTCTCGGTCGCGAAAGATACGTGGGCACGCTTCGCTTTTCCCACCCTACGGCACTCTTGCTCCGTCATTGCAAGGAGCCCTTGCGACGAAGCAATCCAGAATCCTCAACGGAATAGATTCTGGATTGCTTCGCTGCGCCCGCAATGACGATGCGGAGGAAGCGCGACCGGCATCGGCCGCCCGGGGCGTTAGCCCACACTCTTTCGCTGATTCAGGTATCGCAGAGCCAGCTTGACGAAATTGTGCACCACCATCGACGTCTCGTCCTCCCTGAAGACCAGAAACACGTCGGCCGTGGGCGGTGAGGGCCTGATCGGACGGAATACGATGTCGGCTGTTGTGAATCGCGCAATCGACTGCGGCACGAGTGCCACGCCGAAACCGGCGGCAATCAAGCTTGGGATCGACTGGGCGTCGACGACCTGTTGGGACACTCTGGGCAGGAAGCCGGCATCGACACAGCACGTCTGCACGTATCGTGCGAAGTCGGAGCTATTGGGATCGAGGATGACGTGATCCTCCGATGCCAGGTCACCGAGGGCGATGCGCTTGCGGCCCGCCAGCCGATGGGTGCCGGGCATTGCGAGAACGACCTCTTCCCGCCATGCAAGCTTGCTGGTCAGGTCGCGCTCGGCCGGAATGCCGCGAATGAGACAGATGTTGGTGGTGCGGCCGAGAAGCGCCGCGATCTGCAGCGCGGGTGCCTGCTCATGCACCGTCATCTTGACCCGTGGAGCGACCTCCCGGTAGGCCGCGAGCAGCTCTGCGAGACGGCCGCGCAGAATGGAGCCGGTCGCTCCGACATCCAGCGTTCCGATCAGGCCGGCCCCAATCGAACGAACCTCGTCCTCCGCGGCTTTGACCTGTTGCAGGATGGCGCGTCCCCGCACCAGCATGGCTTCACCGGCCTGGGTCAGCTCGACCCTGCGGCTGGTCCTGTAGAGGAGTTGGGTCCCGAGCTCGGCCTCGAGGATCTGGATATGCTGGCTGAGCGGCGGCTGCGAGAGGTTCAGCCGCCGGGCGGCGAGCGTAAAGCTCCGCTCTTCGGCAACCGCAATGAAGTATCGGAGCTGGCGGAGATCCATAGCGAAAACCTATCAATCGTGTCGCTCTATATATTGGACTTGATGTCGCACCTGGTCAACGAATGACCGATGGAGCCTTCCAGCGTCTTGCCGCGAAAGGCTCCGTACGCGGCGACCTCGCCGCCAACGACAAGAATGGCGGGAGGCTCCGGCCGACCAAGCCAGATGGAAGCCCAGCGAGCGAGGAAAGCCATGCCCAGGATCTTCAAGTCACTCTTCTTCCAGGTCGTCATTGCACTCGCCGCGGGGATTGCTCTCGGCGTGGCCTACCCGGACATCGCGTTGCAGATGAAGCCGCTGGGTGACGGCTTCATCAAGCTCATCAAGATGCTGGTCCCCGTGATCGTGTTCTGCGTTGTCGTGCACGGAATTTCCGCAGCCGGTGACCTCACAAAGGTTGGAAGGGTCGGCATTCGATCGCTGCTCTACTTCGAGATCGTCACCACCATCGCTTTGGTGTTCGGCATTGCGCTCGCCTATTATTTCCAGCCAGGCGCAGGAATGAATATCGACCCGAGGACGCTGGATGCCAAGGCGCTCAGCGGGTTCAGCCAGACGGCGGCTCAGGTCTCCGGCGGCGGCGTCTCCGAATTCCTGATGAAGCTCATTCCGACGACGCTCGTCGGAGCTTTCAGCTCCGGCGATGTTCTGCAGGTCCTGATCGTCTCGATCATGTTCGGTTGTGCTGTGTCACTGTGCGGCGAGCGCGCCAAGCCGGTCGTCGATTTCGTCGAGCGGGTGAACGAGATCATCTTCAAAATGATGAACTTCGTCGTCCGGCTCGCGCCGATCGGCGTCTTCGGTGCGATCGCCTTCACCGTCGGGAAATACGGCATCGGTTCGCTCAAGCAGCTCGGGGGCCTCGTTGCCCTGTTCTATCTCGCGGTGGTTCTGTTTGTGGTCGTCGTGCTCGGCGCGATCATGCGGCTCTCCGGCTTCAGTCTGTTCAAGTTGCTGGCCTATCTGCGCGAAGAGCTGTTGATCGTTCTCGGGACGGCCGCGGGCGATAGCGTGCTTCCGCAGACCATGCGAAAGCTCGAGCTGCTCGGGATCAAGCGATCGACCGTCGGTCTGGTGATCCCGACCGGATACTCGTTCAATCTGGATGCGTTCTCCATCTACCTGACCCTGGCCGCCGTCTTCATTGCACAGGCGACGAATACGCCGCTTGCCACGGGCGATCTCCTGGCTATCCTCGGCGTCGCGTTACTGACCTCCAAAGGTGCTCATGGCGTCCCGGGCTCGGCCATCGTCGTCCTCGCCGCGACACTGGCCGCCATTCCGGCCATCCCGGCGATCGGATTGGTGCTTATCTTGTCGGTGGACTGGTTCATCGGCATCGCCCGCGCACTCGGCAACTATGTTGGTAACTGCGTTGCGACGGTCGTCGTCGCCTCCTGGGAGGGAGACCTCGATCATGCCAAGGCGCACCGTATTCTGAACGGCGAGGTCGATCCTTCGGGAGAGGATCTGCGGGCCGACCCAGTCGGTGCGGAGGCTTCCGTCGCGGGTCTGCAGACCCTTTGAACTTGGAGGTATTTGAGCTTGGCGATGGTGACACTCTCGATCGAACCTTTGACGAAGCGGGCGTTCGCTCCGTTCGGAGACGTCGTCGAAACGGAGGGGATGACGCCCCTGTCGATCAACCAGGGATATGCCGAGCGCTATAATGGACTCGCCAATATCGATGTCGCCGCGGAAGGCGGACAGATCAACATCAGCTGGTTTGTCGCCTCAAAACGGCCTGCGCCGATCGCCATCCGCCTGATGGAGCGCCATCCGCTCGGAAGCCAGATGTTCATGCCCTTGACCGGAGCGAGCTGGCTGGTTGTCGTTTGCGCCGACCCGCTGGTGGCATCGAGCTATCGGGCGTTCGCGGCAAATGGCCGCCAGGGGGTAAACTATGCCCGGAACTGCTGGCACCATCCGCTGCTGGTTCTCGAGGACGCAAGTTCGTTCCTGGTTGTCGACCGGGCGGGGGACGGCGATAATCTCGAAGAATATTGGCTGAGCCAGGAGACGCAGCTCGATCTCGGGTCGATCGCATCGCACCGGTAAGTTTCACGAGGCTTGATGATGTCGTCGCAAACCTATCACATACCGCAGGGCGGCCTTCCGCCGCAGACGGACCTTCTGAGCGGCCGGGCGGTCTTTACCAACGCATACGCCGTCATCCCCAACGGCGTGCAACGCGACATCGTCGTCAGCCATTTGCCGCATTGGGACAACACGCGCGTCTGGGTCCTGGCGCGACCGCTGTCCGGCTTCGCCGAGACGTTCTCCCATTATCTCATGGAGATCGCGCCGGCCGGCGGAAGTGATGTGCCCGAGCCGGAGAAGGATGCCGAGGGCGGGTTGTTCGTCGTGGGCGGCAAGCTGAGTCTCAAGTTGGCGGATGGAGAGCATGAGCTGAGGCCCGGCAGCTTCGCCTATGTGCCGCCCGGCTGCGCCTGGAGCATTCGCAACCGCGGCGAGGGCCCTGCGCAGGTTCATTGGATTCGCAAGCTGTACCAGCGCGTGCCGGGATTGGCCGCGCCCGAGGCGATCGTGACCAACGAAGGCGCCATCGCCCCCGTGGCGATGCCGGGCACGGAAGGGCGATGGGCAACCACACGCTTCATCGATCCGGCCGACATGCGCCACGACATGCACCTCAATATCGTGACGTTCGAGCCGGGTGCCACGATTCCCTTTGCCGAGACGCACGTCATGGAGCACGGGTTGTACGTCCTCGAGGGTAAGGCGGTCTACCGCCTCAATCGGGACTGGGTGGAAGTCGAGGCCGGAGACTACATGTGGCTACGCGCTTTCTGCCCGCAGGCCTGCTACGCAGGAGGTCCCGGCCGTTTTCGCTATCTCCTTTACAAGGACGTCAACCGGCACATGAATCTGCGACAGGGACCTCCGCTGATTTAGCCTTGAGCGCCGTGAGAGGCTACTCCGTCTGCTCGACCGCGGCCGGCATCTTCGCGACCGACATCAGCGATCGTGCAACCTGATTGAGCAGCTGATCTGAGTTTTCCTCTTCGGCGAGCGACTTCGACAACAGGCTGACGATGGCGCTGTGGCGAAGTTGCTGGGCGAGATTGCGCGCCGTCGTGTAGGCGGCGATCTCGTAGTGCTCGACCCGCTGCGCTGCTCCAATCAGGGCGAGATCCGCGGCCGCGTCCTCCTTGTCCTCGCCTTCCGCCATGATCTCCTGGCCTTCCTCGACGAGGCCCATCATCCCCTTGCAGGGCTTGGCCCGTGCGGACTTGCCGAGCATCTCGAAGCACTCGTTGATCCGCTCGACCTGGGCCTCGGTCTCTGCCAGATGCTGTTCGAACAGCTCGCGCAACTGATCGAAGCGGGCAGCTTCCGCCATTTTGGGCAGCGCCTTGGTCAGCTGCTTTTCCGCATGCAGGATGTCGCGGAGCTCCTCGATCAGCAGATCGCCGAGACCGGCCTCGTCCACCGGCGGCGAACTCTCCGTGACGATGGCGGTGGCGGGGCCGGGCTCGCCGGCCTGGATTGCGGGCGAGTCCGTGAAGACCCAGTCGCCACCCTCGTTCCAGGGCCCCCGTGTATCGATCTCGCCGTGATCTCCGCTGCCGGTCGAATCGTTGAAGAACTGGTCGACCAGGCCTGGAGTCGGCGCGATACGGCCGATGCTGAGCGACGGCTTGCCCATGCTCTCGAGTGCCAGCGCGAACGCCTTCATGTGCGTGATCTCGCGGGTCATCAGGAATTGCAGCGCGTCCTTGGTGCCGGCGTCGTCGCAGAAGTTGATGAGCCGCTCATAGACGATCTTCGCCCGCGCCTCCGCCGCGATATTGCTGCGCAGGTCGACGTCGAGCTCCCCGGTGATCTTCAGATAGTCCGCGGTCCAGGCATTGCCCTGGGAGTTGAAGAGATTGACCCCGCCACCGCCCGCGATCGCGATCAGGGGATCGGCCTCGGCGGCCTGACGATCGAACTTCGAGGGCTTGAGGTGCATCCGCGCGAGCGTGCCGACGACCTCCAGATGGCTGAGCTCTTCGGTGCCGATGTCCATCAAGAGGTCCTTGCGGTCGGGATCCTCGCAGTTCAGGCCCTGTATCGAATACTGCATTGCAGCTGCGAGTTCGCCATTGGCGCCTCCGAATTGCTCCAGCAGCATGTTGCCAAAACGGGGGTCCGGCTCATCGACGCGAACGGTGAACATCAACTTCTTGACGTGGTGATACATGGGAGCTCTCGGTGTCGGAGGACAGTAGAAGATGTGTCTCCAATAGGCGCCGCTGCTGTTTGTTCCTATTGCGCAGATCCGCGTCGACGTATGCAGCGCACTGCATGTGCGCCTTGAAAGTGGTCAAGCGACCGCGATATCTGCAGCTACCGGTCTCGGGAGTAGCGGCCGCACAGCCTCTCCGGACCGCATGCTCAGATAGGCCGGATTGAAGCCGGCGAGGCGGACCAGGCCTCGCCAGTCCGTGATCGCGATGGTCTTGCCCCGCCATTGCAGCAGGTTGCAGCGGCGCAGCTCCTGGATCCTGCGATTGGCGTGAACCGGGGAGATGCTGCAAGCGGCTGCGAGGTCGGACTGGGTGAAGGGCGAGGACAATCGGAACTCCCTGGCGAGCCCTACGCTTTGCAGGCGCACGGCGATCTCGGAGAGCAGATGCGCCACGCGCGTCAGTGCGTCTCGACTGCCGAGGCTGATGGTCCAGTTTCGCTGGATGGCGTGATCGGTCAGCAGCATCAGCAGCAGGGCGCGCGACATCGCTGGCGAGCGCGCCGCCAATTCGTGAAGTAGCGGTGGGGCACGAGAGCGACGATGGCGGGGCCGAGCGCGATCAGATTGCCGTCAATGCGGGGACGGTAGAGCGTGTGCGGGTCCGCGATGTCACCGGGAACGCAGATTGAGGTAATCTGGCCGTCCGGACTCTCCGGATTCTGCCAGGAGAGATATCCCTACAGCAGCAGGCAGCATCGGGTTGTCTCGTCGCCGTGCCGCAGGATGGCCTGACGGGCGCCTAAATGGGCAATGCTGCTCGGCATATCCGCGAGGAGGTCGAGATCGTCGCTGGTTATTTCGGCAAGGCTCGTCAGTCGATCGGCGAGCTTGGAGACAGCAAATCCTGCCTGCATCTGATGTCCGATGGTCCGCCCGCTTCATACCTTGGCCGATCGGGAGGGGAGCGAGCATTAAACTGTGATAGGTTGACGGATGTATCGCCAATGCACCGCGGAAACGTGCCCCGGCGACCTGCAATGCTCAGGGCTCCCGCCGAGCGAGGAGAGGCGCGTTCGGCGCGAAATTCCGTCGCTCAATTGACTTTGTCGCCGAGCATGTTGTGGAAGGCGGTGGTGACGGCGGCAATGCCGTTCGCGCCGAGCATCAGCGCGAATTCACCCTGCTGCTCGTGACGAATGGCGTGCGCCATGATGCGCAGGCGCGGATCTCCCTGACTGTGCCACATCTGGTCTGCCATCCTGACCGCGCCCCTGTGATGCTTGCTCATCATCTCCAAGAACACCGTATCGAACTGATCGGGCGGCGCAGTCTTGACCTCTCGCATCTCGACGGCCGTCAGAAAGCCGGGCATGGCGGCACGCTCCTCCCTGCTGCAATCGGGCATCTCGGTGTCGAACCAGCTCAGCCACCAGTTCTCGAAAATCCGGTTCTCGCCCGACTGGCTCGCGACCATCAGCATTGCGAGCTTCTGCAGATGCGGGGCCTGCGCGCGCCTGACGGCAATCCGCGCCAGCTCGATGCCCTGGGCGTGGTGTGCCGTCATATGGCGGATATAGGTCTGGTCCGCATCCCTGACATGGCCGATCCACGGCGGCTCGTAGCCATGGCCGCCGAACAATGCGCTTGTTCCAAGCACCGCGACCACGCCGAGTGCGCCTGTGGTCCAAGCATTGGTGAAGCGGACGTCGTGTTCCGGCGCATGGCCACGCCTCCAGCGCAGCCCGGCGAACAGGGGATACATCACGGCCGAGGAACCGTGGACCAGCAATCCGATCCAATAGGGCTGTTGTAGCGTGAACAGCGGCTGCCGGAACGGAAACAGCGGTACGAGCACGAACCATTCCAAGCTTGAAGAGAACACGGCCCAGGGCAGTGCGAGCAGCAGGATCGTCTGCGGGCGCAGGTCGGCGGTCCAGCGCCCGAGCACGCCGAAGAACAACAGCGCCCAGGAGAAATCCGCCCATTGGTGGAAGGCGATCCCGACAAGGATCGCGTGCCACGACGGCTCCGCGCTGATGGCCCAGTCCCGTGCAGGGATGGCGGCGACCGTCATCCAGTCGACCGCCGCATTGCGGCCGATCCGGGCGGCGAAGAGCTGGCTGACGATGGTCGAGAAGGTGCTGCTGATCAGGCCGAGCTCGGCCGCCGCGATCCAGCGCGATCGCCGCCGTCCGCCGGTGACGTACGATGCGCTTTCGTCAATACGCCGCCCTGCAGAGCAATGCGCCGGTTGCGACCCGGCGGTCACGTGAGCTGCTTGAGTTTCTTCAGTGGATTGAGCGCGCTCGGCTTGTCCTGTTTGTCCTGCTTGACCTGTTCGTCGCGGCCGCGCTGCGCTTGCGCCTTGCCGTCATCGTGGAGATCCTGGTCGCCGATGATCTCGCCGATGGCTTGCCTGGTCTTGCCGACGATCCGTCGCTGAAGATCCTTCGTCTTGCCCATGATCTATCTCCGCACTCATGCCGCAGCCCCGGCGCTTGAAGGGGTGAGCGCCGTGGCGGTTTGGTCCAGTCGGCCTCCGGCAGCAGGGGGACACCGGAAGCGTTGGTGAGACTCTCTGCCGTGCGGTTAGTTCCTGTGGGTCTCACCTGGCGTCGAGTGATCACGCCTTCATTGCCCCGCAGCAGGATTGATGCCTCCGGCAATGTTTCCGATGGCCGGTCGAGATCCGTCGACATCAGCAGGCGACCACGACCGAGCCAGTGCCATTTTCTCGGCTCGGCGGCGATATTGAGCACGATCAGGATTTCAGACCGGCCGTCGGTCCGCCTGTAGGCGAGAACATCGTTCTGGGATCGCAGCGGCGCATAGCCACCCTGACGCAAGCACGCATGTTCGTGCCTCAACGTGATCAATGCGCGAAACAGCGCGAGCACCGACCGCTCGCTGCCCCGTTGCTCGGCCACGTTGGGCGTCCCGCCGGGCTCGAGCGGCAGCCATGGGTCACCATCGGTAAATACTCCGCCGGCGCTGCCGTCCCACCGCATCGGCGCGCGTTCGGGATCGCGGCAAAGTCCGTGTGCCGGCACCAGCCGCTCGAAGGGATCGCGGACGCGGTCCGACGGAATGGGAACGCGTTTGCGGCCGATCTCGTCACCCATGAAAAAGAACGGCGTTCCTCGCAGCGTCATCAGCAGCGTCGCCAGCACGCGCATCTGCGGCTCGCCGATCTTGCTCGCGATCCGCTGCTTGTCGTGGCCGCCGATCACCCACTGGCCAGGCATGTTCAGGGAGGGCGTGGAAATACGCGTCGATCGCCGCTTGCAGCGACAAGGCGTTCCACGTCGAGTCGAGTAGGGCGAAATTGAGCGGCAGATGCAGCCGCGGCCGGTCGTTGCTGTAGAAGTGCCCGATGCGGTCGGTCTTGCCCTGCACCTCGCCGCACAACATTCGTCCCGAATAGCTGTCGATCACTTCCCGAATGAACTCGATGCAGTCCATCGCCTCCGGCCGGTCGGCGGTAAAGACGGGCGTCTGTCGCTGTGGCGGTGGTTTGCCGTCGGCCTGCGGGTTCGGCGGATTGTCGCGCAACAGCTCGTCCTTGATCAGGACCGCGCTGGCGTCGACGCGGAAGCCGTCGACGCCGCGGTCGAGCCAGAAGCGCATGACATCCGCGATCGCGGCCCGAACCTGGGGATTGCGCCAGTTGAGGTCGGGCTGCTCGACGAGGAAGGAGTGATAGTAATATTGCCGCCGCGCTTCGCACCATTCCCAGCCGCTGCCGCCGAAGCGGCTCAGCCAGTTATTGGGCGGGCCGCCGTTCTCGGCGGGATCAGCCCAGATGTACCAGTCGGCCTTGGCGCTGTTGCGCGAGCTCGAGCTCTCGACAAACCATGCGTGATCGTCAGCGGTGTGGTTGGGAACGAGATCGAGGATCAGACGGATATCCGCGGCGTGTAGCGTCTCGAGCAGGCGGTCGAACTCGTCGAGGCTGCCGAAGGTGGGATCGATGGAGCAATAGTCGGAGATGTCGTAGCCGAGGTCACGGAAGGGACTCTTGTAGATCGGCGTCAGCCACACGGCGTCCCCGCCGAGCCATTTCAGATAGTCGGTGCGAGACATCAAGCCGGCGAGGTCACCCTTGCCGTCGCCGTTCGAGTCCTGGAAGGAAATCAGTGCGATCTCGTAGATGACGGCGGATTGCCACCACGCAGCTTCGTCACTGAACTCGCTCATTGCCTTGCTTCACCCCGTCAGGCTTGGCCTGTGCTGCGATCTGCCTTGCCGCGGTTCGGGCGCTCTCGATGCCCTTGGGAAAGCCGCTGCGGTTGGGATATAGCTTGCGCCGTGCATCGCGCGGCGGGCGCCGTGGCTTGGTGTCCTGCGCGGCGCGGTAGTCGAGCATGGCGATGCCGCCGACCATCAACAGCGCCAACGCGATATTGCCCTTCTTGGGATTGTCCGGCGTCAGCCCCGAGAGCAGCGCAGCGGCGTCGAGGCCGTCGCTGCCCACGCGGGCCCACAGGCCGGCGTTCTTGTCGACGGACAGCGACATGATCCCGGCCAGGATCTCGCGGACGCCGAAGGCGCGGACCATGGTCTCATGGCCTTCCATGCCCAGCGTTTCCGTAACGCGTCGGGGCGTGAGAAACTCGACGACGCCGAGACCGATGCTGAACCAGCCGAGCGCGCGTGCCAGCAGATCCTCGGGGCGTTTCAGGCTCGGGCCGCCCTCGATGATCTTCGGGTCGCCCTTGGTGCGCACGATGTTGGAGAAATGAAACATGGCTTGCTCCTTCAGGGCCTCAGTACGACCTTGACGCAGGAGTCTCGCTTGTCGCGAAACACCTGGTACATCTCCGGTCCCTGTTCGAGCGGGACGGTGTGGGTGATGACGAAGGACGGATCGATCTCGCCCTCTTCGATGCGGCGGAGCAGGTCGTCAGTCCAGCGGTTGACGTGGGTCTGGCCGGTTCGCATCGTCAGGCCCTTGTTCATGAAGGCGCCCATGGGCAGCATGTCGGAGAGGCCGCTATAGACGCCGGCGACGGAGATCACGCCACCCGGACGGCAGACATAGATCATCTCGCGCAGCACATGCGGTCTGTCGCTCTCCGCCATCACCATCTGCTTGGCGCGGTCGAGCAGCGTATCGGGCAGGGATGCCATCACATGCGATTCCATGCCGACGCAATCGATGCATTTTTCGGGGCCTTTGCCGTCGGTCAGTTCCTTGAGCCGCTCGAGGACGCTCTCACTCTCGAAGTTGATCGTGGTGGCGCCGCCGGCTTCCGCCATGCTGAGCCGCTCGGGCAGGCAGTCGATCGCGATCACCTGGTTGGCGCCGAGCAGGATCGCGCTGCGGATCGCCATCTGCCCCACGGGACCGCAGCCCCAGATCGCGACCGTGTCGGTCGGCTCGATGTCGCATTGCACGGCAGCCTGCCAGCCGGTCGGGAAGATGTCGCTGAGGAACAGGAGCTGTTCGTCGGGGATGCCGGCGGGCACCTTGATGTGGGTGGCGTCAGCAAAGGGCACGCGGAGATATTCGGCCTGTCCGCCGGGATAGCCGCCGGTCAGATGCGTGTAGCCGAACAGGCCGGCGGTCGTGTGTCCGAACACCTTGTCTGCGAGATGCCGCTTGCGGTTGGTGGTCTCGCAGACGGAGAAATTGCCGCGCTTGCACTGGTCGCATTCGCCGCAAATGATCGTGAAGGGCACGACGATGCGGTCGCCCTTCTTCAGCTTGCCGTCGACGCCGGAGCCGACCTCGACCACTTCGCCCATGGTCTCGTGGCCCATGATGTCGCCGGGCAACATACCCGGGATGAAATTGTGGAACAGGTGCAAGTCGGATCCGCAGATGGCGCAGCTCGTGACCTTGATGATGGCGTCGCGCGGATCCTGGATCTCCGGATCGGTGACGGTGTCGCACCTGATATCCTCCTTGCCGTGCCAAACCAGCGCCTTCATCATCCGTCCTCCGGGCTGAACCAGTTGGCACTTAAGTCCAGGAATGAACGATGGTTGCTATCGCCGCGCGCAAATCTCGCACCGCACCGGCGCGTGCAAATTTGGAACGAGAGAGCAGGGCAGCGATTGGACGTGATCGACAGTCAAGCGAGGACACGCTCATGCCCGCCAATCAACTCGCCGTCGTCACCGGCGCCTCCACCGGTATTGGCCTGGAACTCGCACGATGCAGCGCCCAGGCAGGATTCAACCTCGTCATCGCCGCCGACGAGCCCCAGATCGAACGAGTGGCCGTCGATCTGCGCCGGCTCGGCGTCAGCGTCGAGCCGGTCGAGGCCGATCTTTCCACCACCGAAGGCGTCGACAAGCTCTGCGCCGCGGTCGGCGACCGGCCGATCGATGCGCTGCTCGCCAATGCCGGCATTGGGCTGGGCAAGGCCTTCCTTGATCAGGATTTTGCCAGGGTGAGGCACCTCGTCGACACCAACATCACCGGAACGCTCTACCTGATCCATCGTGTCGGCAACGAGATGCTCCGGCGCAACTCCGGGCGGATCCTGATCACGGGCTCGATCGCCGGCTTCACGCCCGGCAGCTTTCAGGCAGCCTACAATGCCTCGAAGGCGTTCCTCGATTCATTCTCGTTCGCGCTGCGCGAAGAACTGCGCGATAGCGGCGTCACCGTCACCTGCCTGATGCCCGGCGCCACCGACACCGAGTTCTTTCGCCGCGCCGAGATGATGGATACCAAGGTAGGCACCGAGAAGAAGGACGGCGCCTACGATGTCGCCAAGGCGGGCGTCGATGCGATGCTGCGCGGGGACTCCGATATCGTCACCGGGCTGAAGAACAAGATCCAGACCACGGTCGCCAACGTCACGCCAAACGAGGTGCTGGCAAAGCAGCATCGCAAGATGGCCGAACCAGGTACGGCAAAATCGTAGCGCTGGCCGTAGGCGCGATGGGCCTCATCCCGCGAGAAACCCTCCGTCCACCGCGACCACTGTTCCGGTCGCGTATCGCGAAGCCGGCATGCAAAGGAAAGCAACCGCACCGGCGATATCTTCCGGCCGCCCCCATCGCTTGAACGCGGTGCGGTCGGCAATGCGCTGATAGTGGGCGCGATCGGTGCGGCCCGCGGCATTGATCGCCGTTTCGATGTAGCCGGGCGCAACGGCATTGACGCGGATATCGTCCTCGGCCCACTTCAGAGCCAGCGCCTTGGTCAGCATCACGACGCCGCCCTTGCTGGCGCAATAGGCGGGAATCCGTGGCAGCGCCAGCGTCGCATTCATCGAAGCGATGTTGACGATCGAGCCCCTCGTCTGCGCGAGCAGCGGATGGAATGCCATGCAGGTGCGGAACGTGCCGGTGAGATTGACGTCGAGGACCTTCATGAAGGTCTCGATCTCGAACTCCTTGTCGCGCGCGAGAATCCCGGCGCAATTGACGAGGGCGTCGACGCGCTTGTGCTGCAGGGCGAAGGACGTGACGGCGGCGTCGTCGGTGACATCAAGCGTCGCGAGCGTGAGTCCGGCGCGCGGCTTCAGCAGGGTGCGGGCCAGATCGGCGTCGTTCGCGCCCGTTGCGGTGACCGTCGCGCCGAGATCGCAAAATTGATTGCTGATTGCGGCGCCAATGTCCCCAGCGCCGCCGATCACGACGGCATGAAAGCCGGGTGCAAGGGAAAAGTTCGAGTTCATCGGACGCGTCTCATTTCAGGGATTTCGGAGGCGGAGCCGTCGATTCGCGGACCACCAGCGAGAAATCGATCTCGCGATGCATGATGGTCTGCTCGCCGGCGAGGCTCCGCACCAGATATTCGCCTGCGCGCTGCCAGGTTTCTCCGGTCGGAACGTGGATCGTGGTGAGGCTCGGGCGCAAATGGCGGCTCCAGTCGAGGTCGTCGAAGCCGACCACCGACAGATCGCGCGGCACGGAGAACCCGTCGCGCTCCGCCTCGAGCAACACGCCGTAGGCGATGACGTCGTTGCCGCACACCACGGCTGTTGGGCGGTCCTTGAGGTTGAGGAGATAGCGGGCCGCCTCGCGCGCATCGTCCAGCGTATAGGGCACCTCGACGTGCCATTGCGGAGGAAGCTCGATGCCGTTCTCCGTCAGCGCGCGGCGAAAGCCGGTGACGCGGGCGCTCGCGCGGTCGTTGTTGCGCTGGAGCGCCGAGACGATTCCGATGCGGCGGTGACCGAGCTCGATGACGTGGGCGGCGGCGCGGTGGGCTGCGGCTTCGTTGTCCGTTCCGACGCAAGGGTAGGGCCTGTCGGGCTGGTAGATGCCGACATTGATGAAGGGCACTTTGTTGTCGGCAAGCAGCTTACGCAATCCGTCGTGATGGCAATCGCCGCGCAGCACCAGCCCGTCGACGCCGCGGCTGATCAGATTGCGCGCCTGCTGCAATTCGACATCGAGGTCATATCCGCTCGTGGTGAGGAACAGCATGTATCCGACTGACGATAGATATTGCTGCAGTGAGGCGATGCCGCGCGCGAACATCGTGTTGTCGATCGTTGGCACGATCGCGCCAAGCGTGCGCGAGCGGCGCGACGACAGGATGCGCGCCGGCGCATGCGGGATGTAACCGAGTGCGTCGATGGCCTGCTCGATCCGCGCGCGCAGGGAAGGGCTCACCGCGTCCGGATTGTTGAGGGCGCGCGAGACCGAGGCGGTTGAAACGCCAGCGCGGGCCGCAACGGCGCGGATGCCTTGTTTGACGGACTTGGCGTTGGTCAATCTCATGAATGTAACGTTACATCTTGCGGATCGCGCCGCGTTGTCGTGATAATGGCTCTAGTCTGCGGTAGATTGCGCGATCTGTCCATCGCTTGACACGGCTGGGCTGAGGTCTATTTTGTAACCGTTTTCAAATTGTGCTCGAAGATGTTCAAAATGGTTCGCCGGCTTAAGGCGGCCAGCCGGGAGGAGAGTTCAATGAAGGTCAGGATGCTCGCGACCCACGTCGCGTTGCCCGTTCTCGCGATTGCCGCCGCCAGCGCGCAAGCGCATGCCGCCGATTTCGACTGGATGAAGTTCAAGGGCAAGACCGTCACCTTTCTCGCCAACAACAATCCGGTCGCGCAGGCGCTGCTGACTTACAAAGCCGATTTCGAGAAGCTGACCGGCATGACCCTGAAGGTCGACGGCTATCAGGAACAGCAGATGCGCCAGCGTCTGGTCACCGTCATGAACGCGAACAGCGACGAGGTCGACGTGTTCATGACGCTGCCCTCCCGCGAGGGCGAGCAGTTTGCCGCCGCCGGCTGGTACGGCGATCTCACGACGATGGCCAAGACCGACGTCGCCAAGGACTACGACCCGGCAGGGCTGAGCCAGGCGCTGCTGAAGGCTGCGACCTTCGGCGGCAAGCTGACCAGCATGCCGATGAACATCGAAGGTCCGATCTTCTATTACCGCACCGACATCTTCAAGAAGTGCGGCATCGAGGCTCCGAAGACCATCAAGGAGGTCGAAGCTGCAGCTGGCAAAATCAAGACTTGCGACAGCGCGGTGACGCCGTTCGTCTCGCGCGGCCTCAAGCCCGCGATCGCCTACACCTTCAGCAACATGCTGCACAATATCGGCGGCAGCTACATCGCCAGCGGCAAGTCGAACCTCTGCTCGGCCAAGGGCAAGGAAGCGCTCGACACCTATAGCCGGCTGCTGCGCGACTTCGGACCGCCCGGCGTCGTGAACTACAGCTTCCAGCAGATTTCGGCGCTCTATCGCAGCGGCCGCGCGGCGATGGCGTTCGAATCGTCCAATGAGCTGCGCACGGTGATGGAAGGCGGCGCCCGGCTGAAGGACACCGGCCTGCTGCCGTTCCCGGCAGGCGAGGCCGGCCAGGTGCCGACCACGATCGGCTGGGGCATGGCGGTATCCTCGCACAGCAAGCAGCCGGAGGCAGCCTGGTATTTCGTGCAATGGGCGACCAGCCCCGAGGTGCAGAAGAAGATGGCGCTGCAAGGCATTGCCCCGCCGCGTCCGTCTGTCGCCAAGGACCCTGAGTATCGTAAGTGGATCGACGAGGAGCCGGTCCGCAAGGAATGGCAGGCCGCGCTCGACGTGCTCGCCACCAAGGGCTCGTCCGAGGTCGGCTATCCCATCGTTGCGAACCCGGAATCGCGCGAGTTCATCGGTCAGGCGGTGCAGGATCTGATCCTGAAGCAGAAGCCGATCGAGCAGGCTTGCGCGGATGCCGACAAGGCGCTCGATGCGCTGATTGCGCAGAAGTAACGGCTCAAGGTCGGCGGGCTTGCTGCCTGCCGGCACCTCCTCACTTCCAAGGAAACGCACGCATGTCTGATGCGGCTGCGACACTCGCGCAGGACCGGCAGAGGCTGGAAATGTCGGCGCTCTCCGCGCCGGCCGTGATCTTCACGGTCGCGATGATCGCGTTTCCCGTCGTCTATACGGTCTGGCTCGGCTTCCAGAACTTCTCCTCGACCGGCAAGCAGTCCTTCGCGGGCCTTACCAACTATTCCAGGCTGGTCTCCGACTACGAGTTCTGGCACGGGCTGTGGGTGACGATCGCGCTCTATGTGCTGTCGCTGGTGCTGCAGCTCGTCTTCGGCGTCTGGCTCGCGCTGGTGCTGTTTCACGCCAAGCGCCTGCCGGGGATCGTGCGCTCGCTGTTCATCTCGCCCTTCATGATGCCGCCGGTGGTCGCCGGCATGATGTGGCTGGTGATCCTCGATCCGTCGCTGGGTGCAGCCAACTATGTCCTGCAATCATTCGGCCTGCCGCCGTCGGACTGGCTGGCGTCGCCGACATGGGTCATTCCGACGGTTGCTCTGATAGACAGCTGGCAGTGGACGCCCTACGTCGCCTTGATCGTGCTCGGCGGCCTGCAATCGCTGCCGCCGAGCGTCTATGAGGCCGCGCAGATCGACGGCGCATCGCCGTTCAAGACCTTCCAGCGCATCACGCTTCCGCTGCTGTTGCCGACCATCGTCACCGCGGCGATCCTGCGCAGCGTCGACTTGCTGCGGTTCTTCGACATCATCTACATCACCACCCAGGGCGGCCCGGGAAACGCCTCGAACACGCTCAACATCTACGGCTTCCGCGTCGGTTTCGAATTCTTCAACATCGGCTATGCCAGCGCCCTGATGCTGACGCTGACGGCCATCGTATTCGGCGCCGTGCTCGCCTTCAACCGCCTGCGCGGCGCGGTGGCCTGGTGACGCCATGACCGATGCCGCCAATACCGACCGCTGGATCCGCTGGCTCAATCTGGTGCAGCTCGTGCTTGCAGGCATCATCATCATGACCCCGACGGTCTGGATGGTGCTGTCCTCGTTCAAGCCGTCCTTCGAGGTCACCGCCTATCCGCCGGCGCTGATCTTCACGCCGACATTGGAGAACTATGTCGAGCTGACGAGGACCACGCCATTCCTGAGCTACGCGCTCAACAGCCTCATCGTCACCGTCGGCTCGACCGCGCTCGGGCTGCTGTTTGGGATCCCCGCCGCCTTTGCCGTCTCCTGGACGCGGATTTCCTGGCCGGCGATCCTGACGCTGGCGGCGCGCATGGCGCCCGGCACGCTGTTCCTGCTGCCGTGGTACGTCATGTTCCGGCAGGTCGGCATGATCGGCTCCTATACCGCGCTGATCCTCAGCCACGCCGTGATCACATTACCGATCGTGATCTGGGTTTTGCTGCCTTCCTTCGACGGCATTCCTCGCAGCGTGTTCGAAGCGGCGCAGGTGGACGGATGCAGCGTCACGCGCATCCTCTGGCGCATCGCACTGCCGCTGGTGGCATCCGGCGTCGCGGTGTCGGCGATCCTCGCCTTCGTGTTCTCGTGGAACTACTTCCTGTTTGCGCTGGTGCTCTCCAATGGCGACACCAAGACGCTGATCGCGGCGGCCTTCAACTTCATCGGCGAAGGGTCGACGCAATGGGGCGCCCTGATGGCTGCGGCGACGCTGATCGCTTTGCCGCCGCTGGTGCTGGCGGCCCTGGTTCAGCGCTGGCTCGTTTCCGGACTGACGCTCGGCGCGGTGAAAGGCTAGGTCTCTGATGAATGTATCACCCCGTCCAAATTCGATCATGCAGGCCGCGGTCTTCCACGGCAACGATCGCATCACCATCGAGCGCGTGGCGATGCCCGAAATCGGCACAGGCGAGGTGCTGGTGCGCGTCTCCCGCACTGCGCTGTGCGGCTCGGACTTCAAGCTCTGGCACAAGGGCGCCGAATTCACCGCTGGCCACGAGATCTTCGGCGTGGTCGAGCAGCCGGGTCACCGCCTGCATGGCCGGCGCTGCGCCGTCTATATCCCCTTGCACTGCGACCGCTGCGCCGCCTGCAAGCGCGGCGACACCCAGATGTGCCTGCAAGTCTCCAGCCTGATCGGCTGGAACAGGCCGGGTGGGTATGCCGAATATGTGCCGGTGCCGGAAAACTGCCTGCTGCCGGTGCCTGACGATATCGAGAACAGCCTCGCGCCGCTGCTGCTCGACACCATCGGCACCTCGGGCCACGCCGTGCGTTTCGTTAGCCGCGTCGTGCCGCCGGCCGAGGCCGGGCCGGTTCTCGTGATGGGAGCAGGGCCCGTCGGCCTCGGCGTCGTGCTGGCGCTTCGCGCGCTCGGCTATGACGACGTTCACGTCGCCGATCCCAACGCGACGCGACTCAAGATCGCGCAATCGTTCGGCGCGAAGGCGCATCCGGTCGGCGATACCTCGAAGCGCTTCGCCCTGATCATGGAATGCTCCGGTGCCCATGCCGCGCGCAACCTCGGCATCGAGCTGGTGCTGCCGCGCGGCGCCTTGGTGCTGGTCGGCGAGAACGCCGCGCCCTGGACCATCGAGGAAGGCAAGGTGTTCCGCCGCAAGGATTTCTACATGATCCGGACCTTCTACTTCCCGGTTTCCGATTTCGAGCCGAATGTCGAGCTGCTGCGCAAGTACAAGGACGAATACCGCGTCCTCGTCGACGGCGAGTTCGGTCTCTCGGCGCTACCAGAGAATTTCGCCCGCTTCGCCAAGGGCGAGCTGATCAAGCCTGTACTGGCGCTGGACTGAGCGATCATGGCCTCGATCTCGATCCGCAACCTCGTCAAGCGCTACGGCAATTTCACCGTGATCCCCGATCTCAATCTGGAGATCGCGGACCATGAATTCGTCGTGTTCGTCGGCCCGTCCGGCTGCGGCAAATCCACCTTGCTGCGCATCATCGCCGGCCTGGAGCCGATTTCTTCGGGAGAGCTCTATATCGGCGACAAGCGCGTCAACGGCGTGCAGGCCGCCCACCGCGACATCGCAATGGTGTTCCAGGACTACGCGCTCTATCCGCACATGAAGGTCTACGACAACATGTCCTTTGCGCTGGAGCTGCGTGGGGTGTCGAAGGCCGAGATCGACGCGCGCGTGAAGCGCGCCGCGGCGCTCTTGCACATCGAACCCTATCTTGACCGCAAGCCGAAGGAGCTCTCCGGCGGCCAGCGCCAGCGCGTCGCCATGGGCCGCGCCATCGTGCGCAATCCCAAGGCGTTCCTGTTCGACGAACCGCTGTCCAATCTCGACGCAAAGCTGCGTGGGCAGGTGCGGGCCGAGATTAAGGCACTGTCGCAGGAACTGAAGACCACCATGGTCTTCGTCACCCACGACCAGATCGAGGCCATGACCATGGCCGACCGGATCGTGGTGCTTCAGAGCGGCACGATCCAGCAATACGACACACCCGAGACCGTTTACGAACGACCCGCCAATCAGTTCGTCGCCGGCTTCATCGGCTCGCCCGCCATGAACTTCTTTCCGGTCGAGTGGCAGCAGGAGCGCGCGATCCTCTCGCAAGGCGGGATGGTGGTGCCGCTGGAAGGCGAGAGCGCAGGCCGTCTCAGGCTGGCGGGCAACGCAGTGCTCGGAATTCGCCCTGAGCATTTCGCCGTGACCACGGAGGTCGCCGACGGCATTGCCGTCAACGTCAAGCTGGTCGAGCCGCTTGGATCGGATACGCTGATCCATTTCGATCTCGCCGGCGTCTCCGCGATCGCGCGGGTCGATCCGTCGCTGCGGCCGAAGGTCGGCGATCGCATCAGCTTGCGGCCGCAGCCGGGCAAGACGCATCTATTCGATGCCTCCAACGGGCAGGTTTTGCGGTGAGCGGGTCGGCGGACATCGGTGATTGGTCGGCACTGGCGGGCGTCGCGTCGCGGGAAAGGCCGGTGCATGTGATCTGCCTTGGCCTGTCCGCGCTCGACCAGGTCTGGCGCGTCGATCGTCCATTCGCGGGTGGAAGTGAGAAGATCAAAGCAACCGGTTACGGCACGCTCGGCGGCGGGATGTCTGCCAACGCTTCGGTCGCGATAGCAAAGCTTGGCGGGTCCGTCGCGTTCTGGGGGCGGGCAGGGAACGACGCCGCAGGACATGAGATGAGATCGGCCTTCATCACCGAAGGCGTCGATGTCGAGAACTTCCGGCTGTTTCCCGAGGGCCGCTCGTCGGTCTCCGGGATCATCGTCGACAGTTCCGGTGAACGCCAGATCGTCAACTTCCGCGGCCTCTATCCGGAAGCTGCGGACTGGCTTCCGCTTGAAGCCGTCGCTCGCGCATCATCCGTGCTGGCGGATCCGCGCTGGGTCGAGGGCGCAGCGACGCTGTTCCGCGAAGCCCGAAGGCGCGGCATTCCAACGGTGCTCGACGGCGATATGGCCGATGCCGAGGTGTTCGAACGGCTGCTGCCACTGACAGACCATGCCATCTTCTCCGAACCTGCGCTCACCGCCTTTGCCGGATCGGCCAAAGATGAATCACTCGCCGCGCTCGCGCGCTTCGGTTGCCGCGTCATCGCCGTCACGCGGGGCGAGGGGGGCGTGAGCTGGTACGAGAACGGCGAGCTGCACCGGCAGTCGGCCTATGCCGTCGAGGTCGTCGACACCACAGGCGCCGGCGACGTGTTCCACGGCGCCTATGCGCTTGCGATCGGCGTCGGACTCGATGCGCGCGCAGCCATGGCGTTTTCGGCGGCGACAGCCGCCATGAAATGCCGCCACGCCGGTGGCCGCAATGGAATCCCTGATATCAACGAGTGTCTTGCATTCATGAGGACGACGCCATGAGAACGATTGGAAAGAACCGTGGCCTGGCACGGCTTGCTGACGCGGAGGGCCACTTTCGCATGGTCGCGCTGGACCAGCGGCCGCCATTGTTCGATGCCATCGCGAAAGCAAAAGGCATCACCCGGGAGCAGGTCGAATATTCCGACGTCACGGCGGCGAAGCGCCTTCTTGTCGAGAACCTCGCGCCGCATTGCAGCTCGATGCTGTTCGACCCGAATTTCGCGGTGCCCGCGGCGATCGATCTGTTGCCGCCGCGCTGCGGCTTGATCATGACGCTGGAGGAGCACCGCGTTGAAGAAACCGCGGGCGGCCGCAAGTCGCGGGCGATCACCAATTGGAGCGTGGAGAAGATCCGCGCGATGGGCGGCGACGCCGTCAAGGTGCTGGCCTGGTACCGGCCGGACGCCGATGCCGCGGTCAACGAGCATCAGAAGCGCTTCGTCCGTGAGGTCGGCGAGGACTGCGC
Organism: Bradyrhizobium sp. SHOUNA76; assembly: GCF_023006445.1. Taxonomy (NCBI): domain Bacteria; kingdom Pseudomonadati; phylum Pseudomonadota; class Alphaproteobacteria; order Hyphomicrobiales; family Nitrobacteraceae; genus Bradyrhizobium; species Bradyrhizobium sp. SHOUNA76. The sequence continues at coordinate 112,347 of NZ_JALBHA010000001.1, read as the reverse complement.
CCGCCACGACATTCCCTACGTCCTTGAGCTGCTGGTCTATCCGTTCCTCGGCAGCGCCAATCACACCGCGGACTATGTGGAATCGCCCGGCAAGCTGCCAGGCCTCGTCATCGACAGCGTGCGCGAGTTTGCCAAGCCGGAATATTGCGTCGATCTCCTCAAGCTGGAGAGCCCGCTTGCGGCGGGCGGCCTGCCGGCCCGCGACGGCAGTGCGGCGGCGAAGGCCGCGCAGAAGGAGTTCGATGCGATCGGCGACATCTGCCGCGAACGGAGCATCCCCTGGGTGCTGCTGTCGGGGGGCGCCGCCCCTGAAAAATTCGAACGCGTTCTCGACTACTCCTATGCCGCGGGCGCAAGCGGCTTCCTCGCCGGCCGCACCATCTGGCTTGACGCCGTTCTGAAGAACTTTCCGGATCGTGCGGCGGTATCGGCGAGCCTCCGCAAGGATGGTCTCGGCGTGCTGGAACGGCTCAACAAACTCACCACGGCCAAGGGCTCGCCCTGGAAGCCGCGTTTTCCGGTGTTCGCTGATATCAAGCAGGAAGGTGACTTCGCGCGCGCCTATTGAGATAGTGGTTCCGCGTGGTTCATCCCGATCGTAGGCTCCGCAACATGACTGACGGTTTCACCATCCGCTCGATCGAGGCGTTCTGCTTTCGCTATCCGCTGTCGACGCCGGTGGTGACGTCGTTCGGCAAGATGCTCAACCGACCCGCCGTCATCGTTCGCGCCGTCGACGAGGACGGCGTCGAGGGATGGGGTGAAGCCTGGTCCAACTTTCCGGCGCCAGGCGCGGAGCATCGTGCCCGGCTCGTCAACGAGGTGCTGGCGCCCGGCCTTGTCGGGCGTAAATTCGACGGCCCGGTCCAGGCCTTCGAGGCGCTGACGGGGGGTACCGAGGTGCTGGCGCTTCAATGCGGCGAACCCGGTCCGTTCGCGCAGGCGATTGCAGGGATCGACCTCGCGCTATGGGACCTCTCCGCGCGTCGCCAGCGCTTGCCGCTGTGGCGGCTGTTCGGCGGCCAGTCGAACAAGATCAAGGTCTATGCCAGCGGCATCAATCCCGGTGGCGCCGCGCAGACGGCGGAAGCCGCGCTCAAACGGGGCCATCGCGCGCTGAAGCTGAAGGTCGGGTTCGGCGCCGAAACCGATCTGGCTAATTTGGCCGCGCTGCGCGGGATCGTCGGCGCCGGCATGCTTGCCAGCGATGCCAATCAGGGCTGGTCGGTCGCGCAGGCCATGGAGATGCTGCCGCGGCTTGCCGAATTCGATCTGCGCTGGCTGGAGGAGCCGATCCGCGCGGATCGCCCGCGCGAGGAATGGCGCAGGCTGCACGGACTCGCCAAGATGCCCATTGCCGCCGGCGAAAACATCTCGAGCCTCGAGGCCTTTAGGGAGGTTCTGGCCGAAGACGTGCTCGGCGTGGTTCAACCCGATATCGCGAAATGGGGTGGCCTTAGCGTCTGTGCCGGGCTGGCGCGCGACATCCTGAAGGCGGGCAAGACGTTTTGCCCGCACTATCTCGGCGGAGGCATTGGCTTGCTGGCGTCCGCGCATCTCCTCGCCGGTGTCGGAGGCGATGGCTGGCTGGAAGTCGATGCCAACGACAACCCGCTGCGCGATCTGCTTTGCGGCCCGATCATCAATGTCAGGGACGGCACGGTCGGACTGGACCACGACCCGGGGCTCGGAGTCGTGCCTGATCTTTCCAGTATCGAGCGCTATCGTAGCATCTAGCATGGTAGAGAGGCATGTCAGCGTCCGCGGTCGGAAACCGACGTGGCCTAGCTTATTTGCTGCACTTTCACACCAAAACCGGCGAACCTAACGGACAATCGATTTAATCTGACTATGAGATAAATATCGCATACATGGGGGATCGGATGCCGGCACCTTTGCCTTCTCTAAACGCCTTGCGCGCATTTGAGGCGACGGCTCGACATCGCAGCATCAGCCGTGCAGCAGTCGAGCTGGGTGTGACACATGGCGCCGTTAGTCGCCAAATCAAGGTGCTTGAGGAAGTCATGGGTGTGGCGCTCCTCATGCGCGGCACCAAGGAATCGGTGCCAACCCGGGAGGGCGAGCAACTCGTGGACGGCTTGTCGACGGCCTTCAACCTGATTCATGCCACCATTGAGCGTTTGAAGCCCGGTCCGTTAACGTTGTCCTGCTCAGCCTCGATAACCATGTGCTGGCTTATTCCGCGGATGCCCGGATTGTACGCCAAGCACCCCGGCATGGAAATCAAGCTCGACATGAACTACGACCGAGTGGATTTCACGCGGGATAACATCAGCGTAGCCATTCGAAACAACACGTTCGAACCGCCGAAGTCGGCGGTCATTCGTCCGCTTGGCACTGAGTGGATAGGTCCGGTGTGTTCTCCGGCCTATCTCAAATCCATCTCGCTGAAGAGACCCAAAGATTTGTCGAACGCCAGGTTGCTCGCGACCACGACCCGCCCAAATGCCTGGACCGATTGGCTCGCAGCAGTCGGAGAAGACGAGAGGGCGCCGCAAGTGCACCAAAGGTTTGATCATTTCTATCTGATGATCCAGGCGGCGACTTTCGGACTGGGGATCGCCGTTGTCCCGCACATGCTCGCCATAGGGGACCTGGAATCCGGCAGACTGATTGCCCCGTTCGGCTTTGCGCCCGGAGAACGTCAGCTCTCGCTTTGGATCGCGCCGCACCTGGCGTCGAGGAGCGACCTCAAGACTCTGGAGAAGTGGCTTTCGCAAGAACTGCGGGAAGGCTTGAAGCGTGCCTCGAAGCTCTCGTTGCCTCGGGGTTCCTAGCTGGCAAAGGTGCCGGGTTTCTGGAGTCCCGATTTGGGTCGGCCGGGCTCGGGCGGTCGGGTTTACGGCACGCAACTAGATTAAAGTTCGTGTGCAAGGAATGCCTGCAATTCTGGCGTGGCTGGACTGTCGAGCATGCTGCCCGGCCCGGTCTCCCAGACCTTGCCCTGATGCATGAAGACGACTTGATCGGCAATGCGTCGAGCAAAGTTCATCTCGTGGGTGACCATCACCATCGTCATGCCGTCATCGGCCAGACGCTCGATGACTCGCAGGACCTCGCCGGTCAATTGGGGGTCCAGCGCGGAAGTCACCTCGTCGAAAAGCATTACCTTTGGCTGCATCGCTAACGATCGGGCGATTGCGGCGCGCTGCTGTTGTCCACCGGAAAGCTGCTCGGGGTAGGAATCGAATTTCTCTGACAGCCCCACTTGTGCCAGGCAGTGCTTGGCCAACTCGACGGCCTGCTGTTTTGGCAGCTTCTTCACGGTGCGCGGAGACAGCATGATGTTCTCGGCGACGGTCAGATGCGGGAACAGGTTGTAGCTTTGAAACACTATGCCCACGTCCAATCGGAGTTTGCGCAGGTCCAAATCTGGTGCGGTGAGATTGTGTCCACAAACGTCAATTTGGCCCTGGCTGATCGTCTCCAGCCGGTCGACGCAGCGCAGCGCGGTGCTCTTGCCCGAACCGGATGGCCCAATGAGAACCGTCACCTCACCACGCTTGACCTCGAAGCTGATGCCTTTCAGAACTTCCAGGTTCGCGAAGCTCTTATGCACGTTGCGCAGAAGGACCACGACGTCGTTTCCTGCGGACGTATCGGGCCGATTTTGGGACATAGTCATCTCAGGCACGATTGATCTCCCTCAAACAGTGCGCATGCCGCGCGCCAGGCGGCTCTCTAGCTTGTGGCTGATAGCGGAGAGCGGGTAGCAGAGCGCGAAGTACACCAGGGCCACGACCGAAAATGTAATGAACGGCTGGAACGTTGAATTGTTGATGAGCTGGCCCGCGCGCGTCAGCTCCACGAAGCCCACAGCGGATGCCAACGATGTGTTCTTCACGATCTGGACCATGAAGCCGACCGTGCCCGGCGTTGCATTCCTGACGGCCTGGGGAATGATGACGTGGTACATCCGCTGCAAGCGGCTGAGCGCCAGACACTCTGCGGCTTCCCATTGAGCCTCGGGGACGGCCTGGATGCTGCCTCGCCAGAATTCGCCCAAATAGGCTCCGACCCAGATCGTCATGGACAGAATCGCAGCCACCAAGGGGGAAACAGATAGGCCCATTGCGGGCAAGCCGAAGTATCCAGCGAACATGATGACCAGTAGCGGCACGCCCTGAACCATCTGGATATAGAAGGAGGACACGCCCCGCAGTGCCGGGTTCGCGGAGACACGGCACAAGGCGATGCCCAGACCCATCAAACCACCGCCGATGAACGCGCAAAGCGACAGACCCAGGGTCAGCACGGCACCCTGTAGGAGAAACTGGATGTGGATGAGTCCGAAAGTCGGTGTCATAGCCAGACCTCAGAGCGCGGTGCCAAGGCGACGGCGGCGCGGGAAGGCCACCAGGGCGATCAGCCAGAATACGAAACGCATGGTGAGCGCGAGCAACAGGTAGATCAGGCCGATAGTGAGATAGGTTTCCATCGGTCGGAAGGAAGCACCCTGGATGAAATTGGCGTTGCCAGTCAGGTCCGAAACGGAGATCTGCGATGTAATCGACGACGCCAACATCAGCAGGATGAACTGGCTGGTCAGCGAGGGATAAACGCGCTCGACGGCCGGACGCAGGATAACATGCCAGTAGATCTGCGCCTTCGATAAGCCGAGGCACTCGGCGGCTTCCCACTGTCCCGCATGGACTGAGTTGATACCGGCACGCATGATCTCACCGGTGTACGCACCCACGTTGATGGTGAGCGCGATGATCGAGACCGTAATAGCGCTCAAGGTGAGACCCAGCGACGACAGGCCAAAGAATACCAGGAAGACCTGCACCAGGAATGGAGTGTTGCGGACAGCTTCAACGTAACAGGCGCAAAGCTTCGACAGCCACTCGAGCTTGGAGTTGCGGCCGATGGCGCAGAGGGTACCGATGATGAAACCGAGAATGGTGGCCGAGGCCGCCAGCTTCATGGTGACCAGCGCCCCGTCCAGCAGCAACGGCCACCGCTCAATAATTGGAGAAAAGTCCAGCGACACGGTGGCTCCTCGCTCTCTATGCCTGCATTTTACCTGCTCACGCCGAGGCTTTCGGTGCCTTGCGCTCTCCGAACATCAGACCACCAGTGCGGAATCCTCCGTCGACGTTCAGAGTGTGTCCCTGAACGTACCGCGCCTCCTCCGAGCACAGGAATACCGCGGCATCAGCGATTTCCTCGGGCATGCCATAGCGCACCATTGGGATCAGGTAATTGTAAGCCGCACGCGTCGCAGCATCATGCGCGGTCGCCGCCATGTCGGTCTCGATAGCGCCTGGCGCGATGTTGTTGACGTTGATGCGGTGTTCGGAGAGCTCGACGGCCATGACCTTTGTGAGCAACTCAAGACCCGCCTTAGCCGATCCGTAGGCGGCGCGACCGTTGCCGCCGCGTTGACCGGAAAGAGAGGCGATATTGATGATCTTGCCGCCGTGGCCCTGCTCGACCATCTGTCTGGCGCAAGCCTGAGCCACTAGGAAGGCACCGGTCAGATTGATGGAGATGATTCGGTTCCAGAGCTCCAGCGGCGTGTCCAGGAAGGGTGTATTGCCGCCGACACCGGCATTGTTGATGAGGATGTCGAGGCGGCCGCACTGGGCCACCACGGCTTTCAGAAGTTTCAGGACAGAAGCCTGTTCGGCAACGTCGACGGAGAAGCCGAAGGCCTTGCCGCCGGCCGCCTTCAGCTTTTCAGCGGCCGCGTTCGCGCCCTCGCCATTGATGTCGGCGACCGCGATCGTTGCGCCTTCGCGAGACAGAGCCGTCGCGATCGCGAAGCCAATGCCGCGAGCGCCACCGGTGACGAGAGCAATTTTGTTCTGAAGCCTCACGATATCTCTCCTTTTATTGTTCGCCGCGAGCAGCGGTGAAGAAATCCGGCGTGCCGGTCTGACCACCCTTAAGCGCGATCTCCAGGCCATCGATGGCGGCGTCCGGTGAGTGTGCCCGGCACAGCGGGACGCCCGGCGACAACGGCGCGACAGCGCTGAGCGCGTCGATGCCGAGGCGCGACGCAGCCTGACCCGAAGTATCTCCGCCGGAGATGACGACCCGACGCAGCCCGGTCTGACGGATAAGTGCATTCAGGATGTTGCCGAGCGCGCTACCAATCCGATCGTTCACCACGGAAATTGGAATACGGCTGGCCGCGATGGCAGTACGGAAGATAGAAACCCGTTCGTCGTCGGGGCCGGCAGCCGTGAAGACCAAAGGGCTACGGCCGGTCCCGACGGCCTGCAACGCGGCCGCGATAGCCCGTTCGGTTTCCACCCTCAGGGCATCTTCCGAAACGGCTCGCTCGGCAGCGAGCGGAATGAGCTCAAAGCCTTGGGCCTCGGCATGCCTGATTTGCTCGGCGGTGATTGGGGAGACTGAACCCGAGACAATGGCGATCTGCTCAACTCTCTTCGGTGGCGCGGCTGCGGATGCTGGCGGTATCAAGCCAGCCGCGCGCCAGTAGGCCACCAGCGCTTGCTCGACACCCTGGGAGCCGAGAACGAATTGGCGCTTGCCACCTTCCTCCCAGATGAGGCGACCGCCTTCTTCGAGCGTTTCCTGATCCAGGACGTCCAGCGAGACGATTTCCGCCCCACGCTGCAGTTCGCGCTGGAGCAGAGTGCTGGACCCACCCTTCTTCATGGTCGCGAAGTCGACCAAGCCGATCCGCAGGGTGGTCAGTCCGGCAAGGTGACGCGCAAGGTCGGCCTCATGCATTGGCGTGACGGGATGCACTGACATGGTGGGATGCCGGTCGAGCCGGTAACCAACGCCATTGGCATGAGCGAACAGGTTGCCGAACGCCTGGAAACGCCCCATCCCCGGGTCCGATACCAACATCGGCGCCCAGCCCGGATACTTGCGAAGGCCGATCTCGGCTGCACGACCGACATTGCCGATGTGAGAGGCTGAATCAAAGGTCGAGCAGAGCTTGTAGTGGAGGATAGGCGCACCGGCTTCGTCCAGCAGGTCGAAGACAGCCGGCAAGTTTTCGTCCATCCATTCTGGACTGCGAGCGCGCGCGATGCCGGCGATGCCTATTCCGCTATACTCGCCAGCGATTTGACGTAGCCGCTCTTTGGACGGGGGCTGCAAGAACAGAATTGTTTCCAAGCCAGCAAACGCCAGCACCTCCATCGCGGCGGAGGAGCCGGTGAAATCGTCACCATAGAACGCGACGAGCGGTCCACTGAGAATGGGACGGTGCAGGCTCATACTGCTGAATCCATTGCTGCCTGAAGGGCAGGATGGGTGAGCGCATAATCGGCCTGCGGCACACCTTGCAAAGCAGCATCCCAGGCCTCGCGCAAGGCGCTTACTCCGGCCCCGGGGCCACCGGGATGCCCCATGATGCCTCCACCGGCCGTCACAATCAGGTCGGTCGAATTGAGGGCCGCATGCGTGCCCGGAACCTGTTTCACGCCCTGACCGGATGAGAAAACCGGCATGACGGTACAGGGCTTATCCGAGAACATCGGTGTCAGGCAGGCACGTGCCGCCTCGATGACGCTCTCGTCACCTTCCGAGAACTTGTTGGCAAGGCCATTCACATGCATGTGGTCGGCGCCGGCCAGGCGCCAGATCTTGTGCCAAGCGACGAAAGACCACCCGAGCATCGGGTAGCGCGAAAGATAGCCCCAGCCATTGCGATGGGCATGGATGGGCAACTGCGAGAACTTGGCGAGCTCGATCATGCCGGCGAGACCAACCGAATTGAGGCTGGCCATGAGGCACGTTGCGCCGTGCTTCAGCAGAACGTCATGCCGCCGTTTCATCTCTTCGACATCACCGGTCAGGTTGAAGGCATACATGGCCTTCTTGCCGGTCTTGTCCGCGTTGGAATTGATTTCGCGCATCACGGCGGCGACGCGGTCATTGAAGGGACAGTACGGGCCGTCCGCTTGTAGCTCGTCATCCTTGATGAAATCGATACCTGCCTCGCAGAGGGTTTTGACCAAGGCAGCCGTTTCTCCTGGGCTGAAGCCGACGCTGGGTTTGATGATGGTGCCGATCAGAGGACGATCCTTGACGCCTGCCAGGCGTCTTGTGCCTTCGGCACCAAACTTCGGCCCGCAGTATGCCTTGGCGAAGGAAGGGGGCAGGCGGATATCGAGAATGCGAAGCCCGCTGACTTGACGAAGTTCGAACAGGTTGCCTGCCACCGTCGACATCAGGTTCGGCAGTGAAGGGCCGAGCGTGGCGAGCGGCCATGACAAGGTCAGCTTGGCCCTTGTGAGGCCTTCGTTGTCGGGGGAGGGACCAGAGGAGGGCAGGGAACGGCGACCGACTGCCTCGCTCACGACGTCTAGCTTTACGACCTTCGCGGCAGCGCGTTCACGAAGTTCTGGAGTCTCGCCGGGTACGGGGACAAAAGTGCCACTAGACTGCTCCCCCGCGATGGTTTCGGCAGTCCTTTCCACATCGTCGGGAGTCTCAAGCAGATAGTCCGCTTCGATGCGTTCCTGGGTCATTGATACGTCCAATGATAAGCTTCGTGCTTATTGTTGTTGATGTAGGCTAAACGGCACTGCGCGGATAAACCTTACGCATCCAGGGCCGGGGCGGGCCGGCTCCATGCGCCAGCCGGGTCACATGAGCCTACGCGCCATGTGACGACACGTCTGGCTATTGGAGGATTTCATCCGGGATATCGATGTTGTGAAACTTCTTGAAATAGCCGTTCAGCTTGCCGTTCTTGACATTCGTGCTGATCCACTCGTTGAGCTTTTCGAGCAGTTTTGTCTCGCCTTTCCTCACTCCCATGGCGATGGGGAACTGGTTGATAACCAGCTTGGCCTCGAACTTGCGATTGCTGGAGCGTTCATTGATGGCTCTCATCTGCGGGTCCGCGAGCCCGAGATAAGTCGCCTGGCCCGAGACGGCGGCAGTAATGGCAGTGGCATCGTCATCAAAGCGGATAACGGTGAAGCCGTACTGCTTCTCACGTTCGCCGGACAAGGCAACGTCCTGCGCTGTGGTGCGGACGACAGCGATGCTCTTGCCCTTGAGGTCTTCCCACGACTTGGTCGTGTCGTTCGTCGGCGCGATCACCGTAGTGCGGATGAAAGAATAAGGTTTGGTATAGTCGACGACCTTCTTGCGCTCTTCCGTGATTGACAGGGACGAAATGATCACGTCGGCCTTGTCTGTATTGATGTTCGGAATACGGGTTGGGCCAGTTGTGTTGATGAATTCGAGTTCGACACCCCAATCAGCGGCCAGGGCTTTGGCCACTTCGACATCAGAGCCGGTTGGTTTCAGGGATCCGTCCAGCATGCCGAAGGGCGGGATACCCAGGTCGGTCGCAACCCGGATCTTCTTCTTGCTGGTGATGTTATCCAGGACATCTGCGCTGGCGGGCGCGGCGATCGCCAAGCCAGCGGCGGCCATGATCGCAAACGCGAAATGACGACGGTTCAGTTTCATCCCTAATCTCCCATTGCTTGTCCGAGCCAGTTCCGGCCCTTTGAATCCGCCACCTTTGCCACAAGTAAGCTCCACCTCTTCGGCTGCGCCTGAGACGAACTCAAGAAGGCGGCTGGGAGCATGCACAGGCAGGCTGCGGGCGAACTGTAGGCAATCGACCCCCGGTTCGGGACTGCATAAATTCTCGGCTGGATATGAGTTTTTTTGACGCTCAGAGCCGACCAGGGCGTCAGATCCGAGCGCCGGCTGCCTGGCGGCCGACCCGGTCAGACGCGCCGCCTCGGAAACGGGTAGCACTCCAGAGGATCGTGGATGAACTGCGTCGCATCTGGCATTCGCGATCGAGGGCAAGGGCGATCGCTGGCAACCGCGCCGAGCTAGAGTCGTCGGCGATGCCGCATGCTTCCGTCAGATCGTGGAGGAAGCGTTCCGCATCCGCTCCAAGGAAGCCGACCACGACGTCGTCCGCGTAGCGCCTGGCGATCATATCGCCGGGGTGCGGCGTCAACAACAAGCGGTGCAATGCCCAGCGCCTTCGATCCGACGGTCCTGACTATGCAGGATCGGCCACGTGGGGGCCAGGGTTGGGCAGATCAGCTGGCGATAGCCGGAAGGCCCGCGGTCATGGATCGGTTGGCGATCACGTGCGACCGGCGACTATACTATTTTCGCGAAAGTACATAACGGGGAGAATGCCAAAGAAGATGCGGTAACAGATTGAACTTGCGAGGTGATCCCTGCTCCTCGCCCCCATGAGGAATTGGAGCGCGAGGTTAGAAGGTGGCGTGTGCACCATGTGCGCACCGGGAGATCAAGAGAAATCCATCATGGCGAGCCGAGCCGGCGCTTGTGGAAGCGGGATAGACAGGACACGAGGCTTGCGCAGTCCCAGAGCTTAAGGCTTGCGCATCCATGCTGGTCTGCAATCAAGCCAGACGGTGATCAGAAACGCACCCGCTTGGGAATCCCGCGCGTCCGATACCTCGTTGCTCGGGGCCTTCGTGCGTGCGGCGACGACGCCGACCGCCGTCTTTGTACCGAGTGCCGTGCTTCCGCCCCTCGTACCCTCTCCCTGAGCCGCTTCAATTGAGCCAGCAGGCTAGCGAGTTCGATCGTTGTGTGACGCAGAACAGCGAGGCTGCAGACTCCACTACTCACTACCACACCCCCAAACAGGCCTTCGAATCCGCGACGGGAAGCTCAAAATTGTGATGACGTGCCAATAACGTCTAAGCGATGCATCCTCGAGCCGTCCGTTCGCTTTACGACGATACGCGGAAATATTTTCGAGCGTTTTAATGCGCCGCAACAGGAATGCCTGTCTCGAAGAGAGAGAATTTGGACGGACTCTCTAAAACGGCCTCGGCATTGGCATCAGCACGAGGGAGCCGCACCGAGGATATCCGTCGTCCGAACGATTGGCTCTTCGACCCAGGCCTCGCGAGCGAACCAGTTGTGATCGGCCTGACAAGTCGGGCAACGAGTATTGCCGAAAAACACGATGCTTCGCAGGAACGTCTCACGATCGGATTTGATACCGGTCGGAATCGCGCGACCGGTTTTCGGGCACTTGACCATAATCATACCCATGTGAGCTCCCTGAAACATCTGCCGGATAAAAGGGGCCGGTCGGCTGGAGTGCGCTCTTGTCGGTGCGGGTTACTTGGGGGGGCATCGCACCTGGGTCGATGTTCGAGCAAAGGGCAACTTGCTCGTGACGACGCTTCTCCAACCGACCGGATTCTTGCTGGGCGAATTCTTGGGATCCTGCCGGCTTTGGCCCGGCAGGCCTATGAAATGAGGCTTCGACCTCAACCGAAAGCTTCTGGGGGACCCTTCACAATTATCATGTCCAAATCCCTGCGGCTTCGTGCGGAATATTCCGCTCGCAATGAAGCCAATATCTTCCTCTTGTCGGACAGATCAGCCAACCGGATCACTGGTCTCACTCCCCCTCGTGCAATCCGTTAATATTCTCCGTTTTTCTTTTAATGCGCAATTAAATTCGCATTGTCGGTCCGGTTTGCGACTTTCGGCCGATTTATTTTGCGGGCTTGTCGCGGCAGGATGTCACATCGGAAAGCGTCAAGCCCTGCGCACATTCAGCTATTCCCTCACTACCTGTCGCCGGTTCGGGGCGCGCCACGATTTGACTTGGTAACGGATGGTTTGTGCGTGGTTCAAATATGAAATAAATTTTGTTATATGGCGGCGTTGTAAATATCGTTGTTAATTGCTGCCGATCAACTAAGCTAAGCTCGCCCAGGTTTCGTTCGTCTGGAGGAGACAATGTGGGATTTAACTTTTGGCGGGTACGACCTCGCCCCCGATGCGCCGCAGTTGACCCAGATGCGCGCGGAGTTGGTGAATATTGGCGAGAAGGAGCGCATTCTGCGAGAACGCAGTGCCGATCGCGAAGCCTATCGGTACCTCCTGGATGCTCATCGGTTGAGCGCGAGCGAGCTTTCTTTGAGAGTAGGTGTTGAACATTTCTCCGCAGGGGAGGGCGCAGGGCGGTCAGCTGTGGCATGACTGACCGGATTGTCGTTACGAAACGAGACCGATTGGGTGACTTGTGCCCGGCAGATGGGAATTGCCGTGCCGCGGACGGGTCAGATTGATCTTCATTGGCTGCCGAGGGCGGCGAGGGCATCCCGGACGCTGTCGTCGCCTCGTCCCTGCAAGACGAGGCAGAGTTCTTCACATTGGTTGGAGCCGTGCTGGAAAGATCGTCGGCCGAGATGGTGTTGAGACCGGCTGCGGATGCGGTGTTCGCGCTGCTGGAAGGTCGATCAATGGTCTTCAGCGAAACAGGGCAGAAGATCTTTGAGCTGGACCGAGTAGGAGCATTCATCTGGTGTAAGTTGGCGCAAGGCGCCTCTCTGGAGGACATCCATCAGGGGCTTGGGACGCTAGGCATTGACGAGCACACGGCACGCCAGTTCACGCGACAGGTCGTAGATATATGGATCGATCGAGCGTTGCTCGAGGTCGATTGGCGAATGCCGACCGATTTTGCCGTCTCGGCGGATTTAGGCCGGCACCGAATAGGGATCCGGGCCGCAAATCGGGACCTCTTGAGACGGCTGTGCTCGCTGTTTTGTGTTTCGGACCAGAGCGCCGGCGGCGACGACATTGCGATCGAGGCAATGATGCTCGACGAGCAAGTGCTCTGGCGCGGAGAGGACTCCAGCATCTCCAGGTGTCAAGTCGAAGCACTGGCCCCTACGATCAAAGCACACATCACCGAGCGACTTATTCGAAGCAATCGCTGGACCTTCTCCCTCCATGCCGCTTCCCTCGTGAAAGACGGTGCGGGCCTATTGCTATGCGGCCAACCGGGAGCCGGAAAGTCCACCCTCACACTGCAGTTGGTGGACGCCGGACTTCGGTACGCCGGCGATGACGTTGCGCTGGTTGGAACTGACGGAGCGATCTGCGGAATCCCGTTTGCTCTCACCGTCAAGGAAGGATCGTGGGACTTGCTCTCGCGACTACATGGCGACCGGTACGACGCGACGCATTGCCGCTCCGACGGCGTTCTGGTGCGATACGTACCCATTGCGGATGCGTACCACCAATGCTTTTCCGCAAGCTGGATCATCTTCTTGAACCGTGTCGCGAGCGGTCCGGCCGAACTGACCGCGATAGATCAACTGGATTCGATGAAGCGGCTCATCGAGAACGCATTTGCTGCTGACGGGCGACTTTCGCAGGCCGGCTTTTTCGCTTTGAAGCGGATCGTCGCTGGCGCGCCATCGCTTCAACTCACCTACTGCGAGGCCGTGGAGGCTCGGCGCGTGCTTATGGATCTATGCAATGGCAAGGCATAGCACGGCGCTGACGAGCCTCTGCAATTGCTTGCAAGGCATGCCACCTGTCGATGTCGATTGGACGTCCGTGATCGGGCTCGCAAATCAGACGCTGACGACGCCGGCGCTCATCGATTTTGTCGACAAATTTGCACCGATCCTGCCCGAGGACGTCTGCGGATATATTCGCCAGATCCACCGCCGAAACGTGCTGCGTAACAATCGGCTCGTCGCTCAGCTCGAAGAAGCCGTCGTTGCGATGAACGGCCTGGGAATCACGCCGATCATGCTCAAGGGAGCATCGACGCTGGCGACCGCGCCCGAGGAGCGACGAGGCGTTCGGTTAATGTCTGATCTGGATATTATGGTAATGCCGGACCAAGCCAGAACGGCAGTCTCCGCTCTATGCGCAATTGGTTACAATATCGACCATCAGGCCCCTCCTGAAAGCCCGAGATGGCACGTCGAGCTGAATCGATCGCAGGATGTCGGGACCATCGACCTGCAGCAGGCAGCTCCAGGCCCTGCGTACCTCTACCAGCGCTTCGGGCACCCGCTGAACCATTGCGTTCCCGCGCCGCTGGGACGCGGACGCGTGTATATCCCTACCCCTACTTATCGAGCGCTTATGTTGATCATCCATGATCAATTTCAAGACTATGGTTATTGGCTCGGCGATCTCGACCTGCGGCACCTTGTTGAATTGCGTGATCTAAACAATTCTGCCGAGGGCCTCGATTGGAGGGAGCTTACCTCTCTTGTCTCGGGCGAATTGATGACGAACGCGGTTGAAACCCAGCTGTTCGCTCTTGCTGAGTTGCTTGGCGTCGAGATTCCACAAGAGGCGCGCTCTCGGCTGATTCCCCGTCTGCAGTTCATGCGACAGGTGATGCAAGCACGATTTCCGGCCACACGTGTGCCCCTCCTTGCAATGATGATGCTGGATCTCGGAAACTACCGGAAGGCGGCAAATGGCGCCATCCAACCGGCCGCGCGCCGGCGTGGATTGTGGTCCCTGCCGAGGGTGGGAACCCTGCAGTTTCTGCTGAAGGCGGCCGTCGCGGTGCGCGCAGGCAAGGTCTAAACCACAAGCTCCCTCGTGAGGGCGGCAGATCCCATGCGGACGCATTCAAATTGCCGCGTCCTAAGCGAGTGCCAGCTTCCGGATCCGTGGATCTAACGATTCGCGCATGCGGGCATTTGCAGCAGGGCTATCAATGCTCCTGACCACCAGCATTCCGGTTGGAGGCTTCACCGTTCTCGTGAATCCTGAACTCCTCCAGCGTGTGGCCTGATTGTAGCGCGGCGACCAGCCAGCGCGGCTGTTTGCCACGCCCAGACCAGGTCTCCGTCGGTTTGAGGGGGTTGAAGTATTTCGGTACGACCTTTGGGTATTTACGGCGGGGAGGCTGGCCTAGGCCCATCTCTGCCGTCCCGCTTTCGGGCCCACCGACTTGTTCCGGTTGATTGAGTTGCGCCAGGCGCTTCTCCAATTCCCGCTTTTCGGCCGTGATCTTTTCAGCAAGAATCTTTGTCAGCTCCTCGTGGAGGAGCCATAGTTCTTCAAAATCCATGGCTTCGAGATCTTGCCTATGCATAGCATTCTCGTCACCGTTCGACGACGCCCTGACTACCTTGTCATCTCCACGCCCAATATCGTTTTTCGAGCGCCGAATATTCGACCGGTCCAGGGTTGGTCTTTCAAATTGACGCGACAATAAATAAATAATATATTATTTAATATTTATTGCGAGGATTATTTTCACCAATTTTAATGATGGCGAGGCAACCTTGCTGCAAGCCCGAAGAGAAACATTTGATGTTATCGATTGCCCTTTGGGGCGCCTTCAGGCGGCCATCGGCCAGTTCATCGCTCCCTCGGATGGATTGACCGACATCCAGGCTTTGAAGCTACAAATCCAGTTGCGACGGCTCGCGCTGAGGGATATCGCGGTCATAAGCTCCCGGTTACAGCGGGCTGATGGCCGTATTTCAGTAAGAACGACGCAACGCGGGCTCGCGCGACGATCATATTTGCCGAGATTGCGGCGTCGCAAATTGATCCCGCGGCCAGCTTGACTTGCCATTCCTGGCTGAAGTCGAGACGTCGGTGCACGTAAGGCGCGTGATATTACTTTGGTCGCTATTAAATTGAGCGGGATAGTTCATGTTTTTGTCTTGATTAGGACTGACGACGCAGTTATGTGGAGCACGAACGTGCCGTTCGGTTCCACATTTTTTTTGTTAACGCCGACCACTTGGTTCTTGATTACCCGGCCGGGACAATATTAAATGGGCGCAACTACAGGATGCCAACATGTCGACCAAGAAGCTCGAACTAGAAGCGATGTCCCTCGACGATCTATGGTCGCTTCATGAGGAAATTAGCGGCATTTTGTCGGAGCGGATTAAGGCGGAAAAGCAGGAGCTGGAGAAGCGCCTGGCGGTTCTCGGCGGCGGGATGGCTGTGTTAGCCGAAAGAAGCGAGTCGGGCGTCTCCCCGACCGGCAAGCAGAGGCGCAAATATCCGCGCGTGCTTCCGAAATATCGCAACCCCCAGACTTCTGAAACCTGGTCGGGACGTGGCAAGCGGCCGCGGTGGTTGGTTGCTGCGATGAAATCGGGCCGTCGGATCGAGGAGTTTCGCATAGGGGAAGCGGCTCCGAAGTTTCGGCAGAGAGCCTGAAGCGTCGCTACGCCGATAGGCTGGCGTAGCTCGGCGCTTTGAGCGGAGCAGCCTAGTAGGCGTTGCGGCCCCGCAATACTTCCATCGGAGTTCGCAACAGGATTGCGAGATCCAGCCGAAGACTCCAATTGTCGATATACCAGAGATCGTACTGTACACGTGCTTCGATCATGGAGGCTGTGGGAGTTGCGCCGCGGCAGCCGTGGATCTGGGCCCATCCGGTCAGTCCTGGCCTGACCCTGCGGCGAAACGCGTAGTTTCGAACGAGCTTGTCAAACTGTCCGTCGTGGGCCAAGGCGTGGGGACGTGGACCCACCAGCGACATGCTGCCCTCGAGCACGTTCAGCAGTTGCGGCAGTTCATCGAAACTAGTTCGACGCAGCCATTTGCCCACGCGGGTGATGCGGTGGTCGACGGGGGTCGCCTGAACGATCACGCTGCCGTCCTCGAGCACATGCATGGTCCGAAACTTGCGGATCAAGAATGTCCGACCATTAAAACCACAGCGTTGTTGTCGGAAGAACACAGGGCCGGGAGAGTCCAGCTTGATTGCGACCGCAGCAAGCGCAAGCAATGGTGCGGATATGGCCAAGGCGAGCCCCGCGCCAAGAATATCAATGATTCGCTTGCCCGCGCACTCGAACGGCGTAAGGGGACCGCGCTGCAATTCTACGCAAACGGCACTTCCCAAATTCCGCGTAGGATGCCGAAGCAATTCGGATGATGTGCCGACCGGCACGAATATGATCGGAAACGGCAATACCCGCAACTCGGCAACAAATGCCCGCAGTTCGGGCCATCGCTCCGGGCTGGCTTCGACCACCACCTGGTCGAGCCGGGCGTTGCGAATATAGTCGATTACGCGAGACGTGAGCCGCTTGCGACCGGCGGGACCGAACCCAACCGGCGGCAGGCTGAACCGTCCCTTGACGCAATAACCATGCATAGCCAGGGTTTCCGGCAGGCCGGCATTCTTCGAAAGCGGCTGGTCGGTGATTAGAATGATATTCGTGCTGGCGAATCTTCTTTCGCTCAGACCTCTTACCAACAGCGACCTGACAGCCCATCGCTCGGCTACGAGGAACCCCAGGCCCAGGATGGCGAAGAGTGGGCCAGCTTGCTGAGATGCGCCTGGATGAATTGCAAAGCCGTACGCGGCCCAGATCAAGAGCAGCAATGACGCCCACGTC
Source organism: Bradyrhizobium sp. SHOUNA76 (assembly GCF_023006445.1). Lineage (NCBI taxonomy): Bacteria > Pseudomonadati > Pseudomonadota > Alphaproteobacteria > Hyphomicrobiales > Nitrobacteraceae > Bradyrhizobium > Bradyrhizobium sp. SHOUNA76. Next base: position 95,224 of record NZ_JALBHA010000001.1, on the reverse strand, counting down.
ACACATACGGCCCGAATCTGGTTCTTGAGGACGAGGAGCTCAATCGGGCAATAAAGGCCTTGAGCCTTCAGCACGGAAGCCACGCAAGCTGCGCTGACCAGTGCCACGCCAAATGCGTTGCCGTGGCCTCCCTCAATCTGCCCGCTTTGGAACCGGTAGAGTATTGTGGAGATCGCGCTTGCAAACAAGATCGTCGCGACATCGGCACAGAGGGCAGCATGCTCGATCCAGTCATACCGGAGGGGCCATTTATGCCTGGGGGACACCGATGGCTCGAGATTGACACGAGCCGTATCGTTTCGATCGGAGAAGTGTCGGTTCACGAAATTCATGATGGGGCACTCAATACTGATATTTAATATATTATTAATTTGTTGAATATATCAAGAAAAAACTCGTCATTTAAATGACGCCATTTGCCGCTCTTGTCCTATGCCCGACGGCCTGCGGAACAAGCTTGGGGAACTACCGCGGCCCTCGGCCGGAGACGCGGTTTGGCGGAGGCAAATCCGTTCCGGGCGAAGGAATCGGAACTTCCTTGCGCATGCTTTGAAGAGCTGTTGAATCCCATTCCGAAATTAGATTGTCCACAAGGGCCTTCCCATCAGCCGCCGCCGATTGATAGGCGGCAATGAGAGCGGGCCGGAGAGCGGGCTGCCTAGCAAAGGCCATCCTGACGTCGCGCTGCACCAGTTCACGCAATTCAGGCTCGTTGACGACAGAGGCCTCGCCGAGAGCGACATTTAGTCGTAGCGGAAGCAGGGCCAGATCGTTTGGGGCTGTGTAGTACGAGAGTTTTAGCAAGGCCGCGACGTCGTGTTCGACCGACCTTTGCTCCCTCGACAGTACCGCAAGCATGAGCCAAAGATCTCCTCGCAATGGCGAGGACCGCAGTGCCTGTGCCAGTACAGTCGGAGCGGCAGGATGGACTCCGAGCTCCGGTCTTGAGGCCGTCGCTCCATTGGCTGCGGGCTGTGGGGCAGCAGCGAGTCTCCCAGACTGCAAATCGCCATCACTGCGCAGTGAGTTGGGCGCTAGCCCCCTCAGAAGTGCTTGGCGTGACGGATGATTGGCGGCAAGCGCGTCAACCGGCAAACCACCAGGATACGACGGCTGAGCGAGCAGCCAGACCGTTTGCGCGATCAGCGCGACTGCAACGCAGCCCAATCCAATACGCATCGATGCATTGCCAATCCCATATGAGCGTATTGGCACGCCTGCCAGGCCCGGACTGTCCAGTCCGGTTACGGGCCGCGTTGAACGCGACTGCACGGTCGCAGCGCCTTTATCACGCTGGCTTTGGGCGACCGCAAGTCCGAACAGCGCTGCAGCCAACAGCGACGCGCCGAACTCGAGAATGCCGTCCTCGACCAAGGCCAGCACAACCAACGAAGCCGCAGCGCCGGCGCCAATGGCCGCGTAGACGTAGTCATGCCTTCGCCGCAAGGAGCATCTGAGCAGAGCCCCGGCGCCAAGCACCGCAACGATCAATACGCCGTACAGAAAGGGGCGGCCCATCTCGATTGCGATGGCCGCGGCAGCCGTCGAGCGCTCTTGTGACAACGGTGCGGCAATGTCGCGATGGATTGGTAGTAATGCCGCGTAGGTTCCCGCGCCGGAGCCGGCATGGCCGGAATCCTGCAACATCCGCTCAGTCGCCACCAGGGCGTGCTCGGACAGGGCGACTGTCAGATCGGCATTAGGCCTCATTGGCATGAGGGTGAAGGCCGCCAGAAACAACACTGCAGCCGTGGCCAGGACGCTCGCGATACCCCAAACCCCAGAGAACCAGTTCTGGATCGCGAACGCGGCGAGCACGATTCCCACTCCGAGCAGCGCCGCTGTGGCCGTTCCCGGCCCATCTCCGCTGGCGAGGATTGCCGACAGACAGAGAAACGTTGCGAGCAGTGCGAACGACAGGGCCGTCGCCACTCGAAAAGAGCGTTGCTTGACACGGCGGCGTTCCTCGAACGCACGGGCCATCATCGCTGCGGATAGCACGAGCCCCAGCACTGCCGGGACTGTGCCGGTCACGGCGAGGACAGGAGTATCGCCGTGCGAGAAGCCGTCAGATCCAATCGACTGCCGCAACAGCAGGTACGCACTAACGATCGTCGCGATCGAGACCAGCATGGAGAGGAGTTGCCACGCGCGCTGTCTGTCCAGCGCGACGACGGCCGTGACGAGCGCGAGCGCGACGGCCGTATTGTAGTGCAGGAATGCCTGCAGAGTTGCTCGGATGTCCACCGTCAGCCGATCGGCAAGGGGGGCATTCAATGCGGCCGACGCGGTTTCCCATATCGGATTGCCGATCCCGTGGATAGGAATTGGAGCGAGTTGGAAGGCCATGTAGATCGCCGGTACAGCGAGAATGAGGATGAGAAGGAATCCCAACCGTCGTACCAGACTCGCGATCGCGGAGGATGAGGCGAAGACCCCGGCTGCCAGCACCGCGGTCGCGAGAAGAGCAGAGCATAGAGCTCGCTTCTGCGGGATCTCGGGCATCGCAAAAGCCGCAGCGACGGACACAACGAGCGTCAGCATCATGAACCTGACGAGCATACTACGTCACCTCTCTGGCGTGGCGTTCCTCAGGATGCTCAGATCGGCAGGCCGTCCAATGCGAAATCGCGATAGCGCATTGCGCCAGGCCGCTCAGGAGCTTGAAAGGCCATAACGAACATAGTGACTGTCGTCGTAATAGTCGCTTCGCTGGGTGTCGTAGCGCGCCATCGCCTTGATGTCCGTCTTGTTCAGGACTGCGCCGATCAGCGCGTCCGAGATCGTCGGGGCGGTGTGCAGCGCATGCTGAACGACCTCGATCTTGGTGCGTCCCCACTCGACGACGAGAACGTAGCAATCGATCAGAGGCGCTGTGACCCGCACGTCGACAAGCGGACTCAGCGGCGGAAGATCTACAATGACATAGTCATAGCTTTGTCGCAGTCGATCAAAGAGCTTGCATATCGAGCCGTCGGACAGAAGTTCGCTCGAGTGAAGCACGGGCCCGCGTTGAACGGCCGGAAGAACGGCAAGATTTGTCCTCGGATCCCGCCATATCACCTCCTCGAGCGGGCGATCACCGCTCATGACCTCAATAATGCCATCCACTGCCTTCGGAACGAGACGGGCCGAGAGCGATGGATTCCGGAGATCGCAGTCCACTATGATCACCTTCTTCCCGCTGTGTCCGATGAGCTGCGCCACGGAGGCAGCAATCGTGGTCTTGCCCTCATTTGGGAGAGCTGACGTCAGGCCAATCACCTGGTTGGGGGTCTTCGCCGGGCTATGATCGATCGCAATCTTGATCGCACGGATGGCCTCCGTGTACCGAGAAAGAGGCATGCCTACGACGGCGCGATGAATGTCCGGAGCGGTCGAAAGTACTCGCTGGCTCGAGTCTTCCTGCGTCTGTTGAAGCCGGGCCGACGGCCTCAGCTGCTTGGGCAAGTTCAGGATTGGCACGAGAGACAGGCACGGAAGTTCGAGCGCGGCCTCGAGTTGGGAAGACGTACGGAAAACGCGGTCCATTACGTCTCTCACGAAACCGAGGAGTAGTCCCAGCGCGAGGCCACCCAGAAGACCGAAACTCAGCACGACCTTCGTCTTCGGTTTGCTCTTGGTCTGAGCGGCGGAGGCGGGGAAGATGACCCGGGTTTCCGAGATAGGGAAGGTCTCCTGCTGCGTCGAGCCCATGTACTGCTGAAGAAAGGTGTCGTAGAGGGCCCGCAGGCTTTTCGCCCGACTTTCCAAATCTCTTATCGTCAGCTCCGCCGAGTTCGTGAGGCGCGACTGCGCAATGGCCACGGTCAGGCGCTTTTCGATCTCTTGCTGCCGCTGCTTTGCGAGCTCGGCTTCGCTGCGACTGATCTCAGAAAGTCTCTTGACCTCGTCCATAATGGAGACGCGAAACTCACGCAGCCTGTTTCGGACGTTGACGACCGCCAGATGATCGCGCCCGACGCGGGCCGACAACTCGGCCTCACGCCTGGCGAGTTCGAGATATTGCTGGCGTAGCGACGTAATGATCGGACTGTTCATCGCGTCGGAGCCGATAGCATCCAGATTGCCGATCGAGGATGGTTTTGCCGGGTCGGCGCCAAGCAGAGTTTCGTAGCGCGACAGCTTGGCCGCAGCCTCGGAGCTCTGCGCGCGGGCGGTAGCCAGCCGAGTGTTGAGTTCCGTGATCTGCTGCTCGTCGATCGGCTTTCCACCAGGCGAAACGATGTTGTTCTGAGATTTGTAAGCCTCGACGGCACGTTCGGCGGTCAGCGCCTCCTCACCGAGGTTTCGTAAGCGTTCCCGCAGCCAGCTTGTGGCAGTTCGACTGGCTTCGAATTTCGCCTCGAGCTGATCGTTGATGTAGGCTTTGGCAATTGCGTTCGCGATTTCCGCTGCTAGCGCTGGATCGCTCGAGGTGAAGGCGACTTCGATAACGTGACTATAGCCGACCCGACCTGCAGATAGGCGATCCAGAAAGCTCGCAGTGGCGGCTTCTGAGGGCTGGTCTGGCGTGGCAGATCGCGCAGCTTCCGACGGATTCGATCGCCATCGTCGGAGCCAGCCCACTAGCCAGGACTGCAGCGGCTGGGGCTCTCTGAGATCCGGATGATCGCCCAATTTCAACTGCTTGATCACGGCCGCAGCGGTTGCCTGAGACTTGATGATCTGCAACTGCGTTTCGATCTGAGTGACGTCGACGAGTGGTTCGGAGAGTAGCGATTGCTTCTGGAGGAATTGCGCCCTTGGGTTTTCAAACAGGACCTGAACCTGCGCCGTATAGGCCGGCGAGACCAACCGGAGGTATACCAGGCTGGCGGCACCTGCCAGGACGGTGGTGAAAATGATGACGAGGTATTGCCGCCTTATAAAGACGAGCGCCAATTTAATGAGCTCGCCGATGCCCGCAGCGTCCTGGCGATCCGATTGCATTGGCATGGCGGAGGGTAGGCGTGCCCCATCGGTCTGGAGCGTATTGGTCTGAAGCATCGGACAATTCTCTCGGCTGGTGACAATCGCGCGGGAGCACAAGGCCGCAGGCGCCATTAGAACCTGCGGCCGCATTTAAAATAATATATATGATAAAATTTGTATTGCCAATTAAATATGGCTCGGGCATTAATTGTCTGGAAAATTAATTACGTGAAGGGTCGCCGCCGGATTTAACCCGATACTTGTTGCGAACAGAGCGAGGCGGACCCGGTCCGGTGCGCTACTCCGTTGGGCAGACAAGGGGTAGATCAGGCCGACCGTCCGGGCGATAGCGCCGCGTATCGGAGCTTGCGGTCATGCTGGAAGTGCGAAGTTTGGCGATTCCGGATGTCAAGCTGGTCCGATCGAAGCGCTTTTCTGATGCGCGGGGCTACTTTTGCGAGACATTTCGCCGCTCTGATTTTGCCGAAAGGGGAATTTCTCACGATTTCATCCAGGACAATCAGTCCTGCTCGGAACGGGTCGGGACAGTTCGTGGATTGCACTTCCAGCGGCCTCCCTTCGCGCAGGCCAAGCTGGTCCGCGTGCTGAGGGGAGCGATCCTCGATGTGGTGGTCGATCTGCGGCGGCGATCGCCGACGTTCGGCAAGCACGTCTCGATCAAACTGGATAGCGGGAGTGACGAGCAGTTGCTCGTTCCAAAAGGGTTCGCTCACGGCTTCTGTACGCTCGAGCCTCAAACGACAGTCTTTTATAAGGTCGACGAGGTCTACTCCCCGGACCACGACGGCGGTGTCTATTGGGCAGATCCCGAATTGGCGATCGAATGGCCGGTGAGGGCCTCGGCGGCCCAGCTCTCACCGAAGGATCGAGCGCTGCCGACCTTTGAGCAGCTTGCATCAGTGTTTGAATAGAGGGCGTGGCATGCGTGTCCTGGTGACCGGTGGAGCGGGATTTATCGGGTCTGCGGTCTGTCGACAGTTGGTGTCGGAGGTCGGGGCCTCTGTCGTCAATGTCGACAAATTGACCTATGCAGCCAATTTGGCCTCGCTGGCATCCATCGACGGTACAAGCCGCTATGGATTCGAGCAGCACGACATTTGCGATGAGGAAGCGATCACTCGTTTGTTTTACAAGTGGGAGCCAAGTGCAGTCATCCACTTGGCAGCGGAGAGCCATGTCGATCGGTCGATTACCGGATCGGCAACATTCGTCAATACCAACATCGTCGGCACCTATACTCTGCTGGAAGCAGCTAGACGATATTACGACGGGCTTCCAAGCCAGAGGCAGAGACAGTTCAGGTTCATTCACGTGTCGACTGACGAGGTCTACGGTTCATTGGGGCCGGTGGACTGCTTCCGGGAAGATACCCCTTATCGGCCGAGCTCGCCCTATTCGGCGAGCAAGGCTGCCTCGGACCACCTCGCGCTCGCCTGGTATAAGACCTATGGCCTGCCAGTGATCGTATCGAACTGTTCGAACAATTACGGACCATTCCAATTCCCTGAAAAGCTCATTCCGCTGACGATTCTCAACGCGATGGAGTACAAGTCATTGCCCGTCTATGGCGACGGCAGCAATGTGCGCGATTGGCTTCATGTCGACGATCACGCAGCCGGCCTGATCAGGCTGCTATTCGAGGGCAGAGCTGGAGAGAAGTACAATTTCGGCGGCGACAGCGAACGCTCGAACCTGGAGGTCGTCACCCAGATTTGTGACGTGGTTGATCGATTACGTCCAGGGCCGGCAGCACGGCGATCATTGATCTCGTTTGTGCCGGACCGTCCGGGACACGACGCGCGTTACGCAATCGATGCGTCCAAAGCTCGCAGCGAGCTGGGATGGCAGCCGAGCCGAGGCTTCGAACAAGGTCTCGCCGACACGGTGGAATGGTATCTGGCCAGCGGCACCTGGTGGGCGCGGGCTCGCAATATGGTCTACGACGGCGCGCGCCTCGGCCTCCCAGCCACTCGACACTGAGGTTGCCATGATCGAACGACCGATTCTGATTGCTGGTCGAAATGGCCAATTGGGCAGTTGCCTTCGTGATCTCGCTGCTCTTCGCGGCCTGTCTGCGATCGCCCTCGGACGTGAGGAGCTCGACCTAGAAGTCCGGGACGGGATCGACAGGACGGTCGCCTCCATCGCCCCTAGCATGATCATCAATGCCGCTGCTTATACGGCTGTGGATGGGGCAGAGGCTGAAGTCGGAAAAGCCTTCAGTATCAACCGCGATGGTGCGGCTGCGTTAGCGGATGTCGCATGGCAGAGAAACATTCCATTTGTGCATTTGTCGACGGATTATGTCTTTGATGGTGCCAAGCGCGAGGCTTACGACGAAGCCGACGTGCCGGCGCCGTTGAACACATATGGTGCATCAAAGTTGGCCGGCGAGGCGGCCGTTTTCGCGGCACATCCGCTCGCGACCGTCGTCAGGTCGTCTTGGATCTACAGCGCAACAGGCAGCAACTTCGTTCGGACGATGTTGCGGCTGGCCGAAACGCGTCCAATCGTAAGGGTCGTCGGCGACCAACACGGAAGCCCGACATCAGCGGCGGAGCTGGCCGCAGCGCTCCTGAAGATTGCAGAGCGGTCGGTCACCGATGATCGCCGCACCGCGGCAGGCATCTTTCATGTGTCCGGCCAGGGAACAACGAGCTGGCACGGCTTTGCCGAGGCAATCTTCGATGGTTTATCCCGTCGTGGAGTGCGGCCGCCGGCGCTGGAAGCTATCACGACCGAGCAGTATCCCTGCGCTGCGCGCAGGCCCCTAAACTCCCGCCTGGATTCATCCAAGGCGGAGCGCGTGTTTGGGATTCGACTGCCGGCTTGGCGCCACTCTCTCGAAACCTGTCTCGACCAACTTGTCGGAAAAGGAGACACCGATGCTGAAGGGAATTGTCCTGGCTGGCGGCAGCGGAACGCGGCTCTACCCGATCACACGTGTGGTGAGCAAGCAATTGTTGCCCGTCTATGACAAGCCGATGATCTACTACCCGCTGTCGACGCTGATGCTGGCAGGAATCCGCGAGATCCTGGTGATCACGACCCCGGCAGATCGGGCCCAGTTTGAACGATTGCTCGGGAATGGAAGTCAGTGGGGAATTCGGCTCAGTTATGCGGAACAATCTCGCCCCGGTGGGCTTGCGGAAGCGTTCATCGTGGGTGCCGATTTCATCGGAACCGATCGGGTCGCAATGGTGCTCGGAGACAATATCTTTTTTGGCGGCGGCTTGAGCGAGCTGCTCGCCAAGGCCGCAGCCCGCGAGGAAGGCGCAACCGTGTTCGCGTATCACGTGCGTGATCCCGAACGATACGGCGTCGTTACATTCGACGAGGCGGGCCGTCCGCAGCGAATCGAGGAGAAGCCGAGAGAGCCGACATCGAACTGGGCCATTACCGGTCTCTATTTTTTCGACAACCGGGTCGTGCGATATGCCCGCCGTGTCAAGCCCTCGCAGCGGGGAGAGCTCGAGATAACTGATCTGCAAATGCGCTATCTCGCGGCCGGCGCTCTCCACGTCGAGCGCATGGGACGGGGCTTTGCATGGTTGGATACGGGCACGGTCGAGTCGCTTATCGATGCAGGGACCTTCGTGCAGACGCTCGAAAAGCGACAGGGCATGAAGGTGGCTTGTCTCGAGGAGGTCGCCTTTCGGCAGGGATACATCGATGAAGATCAGCTTCTCGAGCTGATTCAGCCGTTGGAGAAGAGCGGATACGGCAGGTATCTCACCGACATCCTGCGGTTCCCTGGGGCGCGGTCCGGGGTCGCAGTCGACGACGGCTAGTTTAAATGTCGTATTTTTTATTTTAATTAATTGACCGGCGTTGTCATTTTAAATTAAATGCTCTTTGCGAATTTCGAGGGCTGGCCATGTTAAATCAAAAGGCGAGCGTCTTTTATCGAGCAGCAAAGCCTCTCCTCTCGGAGGAGGGTGATTTCGGCCAGATCGATGCGGTCTTGCTGGGGGGGCCCCTCTGGACGACCTTGAGCAGAGACGCTGCTTGGCTGTGGAGTACAACCAGCACCCTGACGCGCCCGAACGGCCTCGGCCCGCGGCCCGTTTCCGGCTCCGATCTGCGAGCGGTGGTCGCGCCTTCACGTTCGCATGCCGGTACGACACATTGGATAAGTTCGAGCGGCGGCTATTGGAATGTCGCCGCGAACTGGAGTACGGGCATTCCGAATGCCGCGTCCGGCGCCTTCATCGACGCGCCTGGATCCTATGTTGTCACAACGAAAGCCAATGTCGATGTGGGCAGTTTGATCGTTGATGCAGGTGTGACGATCGCGCTCGGGGGAAAAACGTCGTTCGTCGTGGAAGGTGACGCCATAAACAACGGGAGCATCAAGCTCGGTTCTGGCGGCGATGAGGCTGCCGCAGCGGACTTTAAAGGTGATGTCCGCGGGTCGGGCGCCTTCGCGATTTCCGACAAATCGGCGCTCGAGATCGGAGGCTCGGTCTCCGGGCAGCTCGTGAAAGGTTCGTTTTACGGAATAACCGTCTCGTTCGAGACGGAAGTCGGCACCCTGATTCTCGATCACTCCGCCCAATTCCACGGCCTGATCGGAAGTTCGTCGCCGGATCGACCGCTTTCGGCTGGCAACCTGATTGACCTCAGGGATTTCCCCTTCACGGCGACGATGTCAGCGTCGGTTCAATACGACCCTAGCTCAAACATCAGCACGGTCGATTTCAGCAACGGGGCCGGCAATGTCACCCTGCTGTTCTCCGGGAACGACCCAAATTGGACCTTTGCAAGCGATGGGCTGGGCGGCACCATCATTGCGGATCCGGTGACGAACCCGATCGTGCTGGAGAATCAGAAGCAAGGCACATCGAGTAGCATTTGGCAGATTAGCCCCGGTGAAGACTCGACGAAAATCCAGGGGTTCACCACGGCGATAAGCACCAATGTCGGCGGGGCCGTTCAATTCAAGATCAACAACCAGACCGGCGCTCCCAACTATCGCATCGATATCTATCGGCTTGGATACTATGGCGGCAACGGTGCGAGGCTGGTTACGAGCCTGCAGCATCAGGCTGCGACCTCAGTGGTGCAGCCGAATCCCTTGAAAGACGCGTCGACCGGCCTCGTCGACGCCGGCAATTGGAGCGTGACCGACTCGTGGAGCGTACCGACGGACGCGGTTTCTGGCGTGTACATCGCCAACGTCATCGACGGAACGCAGGTGTTTCAAATTCCGTTTGTGGTCCGAAATGATGCGTCACAAAGCGCAATCGTATTTCAGACGGCCGATCAGACCTGGCAAGCCTATAACCCTTGGGGTGGCGCCAATCTCTACGCGGGCAGCGGACCTGGCGTCAACGGCTCCGCTTATGCCGTAAGCTACAATCGTCCAATCACCACGCGTGACGGCGGGCTCGGGAGCTCGTCTAATGACATGGTCTTCTCGGCGGAATATCCGGCAATTTACTGGCTCGAGCAGAACGGATACGACGTCTCCTACATTTCTGGCATCGATGCGGCCACCAACGGATCGCTGCTGCTCAATCATCAGATCTACATGGACGTGGGGCACGACGAATACTGGACCGACAGCCAGTTCGCCAACGTCCAGGCCGCCGGCCATGCCGGTGTCGATCTGACGTTTTTGAGCGGCAACGAGGTGTATTGGCAGACGAGGCTGGCAGCCAGCATCGATCCCAGCCATACGGCTAACCGGACCTTGATCTCGTACAAGGATACCCATGCCAACCAATTGATCGACCCGACAGGCACGGCGACCGGAACATTCATGGACGCACGCTTTGCGTCGACCGGAGGCATGTCGGGCATTCCATCCAATGCGCTGACCGGAACGGTCTTCCAGGTGGACGGGGATTCCTACGGCACGATCAAGATCCCATACGGAATGACGCAGTTGAGGCTTTGGCGCAATGCGCCGATCGCGGGAACGGCTCAAGGCCAGACTGCGTCCCTGACGCCGAACCTGCTCGGCTATGAATGGGATTCGTCACCGGATAACGGCTTCCGCCCCGCCGGTCTGGTAGATGTTTCCTCAACCACTCTGCAAACCACAAAATACTTGCTCGATTACGGCAACACGACCGGCAATGGGACAGCTACTCACAATCTGGTGGAGTTTCGAGATCCCGTGAGTGGCGCGCTTGTTTTTAGCGCTGGCACCGTGTTCTGGTCCTGGGGTCTTGCATCGGATCATGACCAGTACAACATCGCCCCGGATACGCCGATCGATCGGAACGTCCAGCAGGCCATGGTCAATCTGTTCGCTGACATGGGCGTCCAGCCCGCGACGCTGCAGGCCAGTCTGGTGATTGCGAGCCAATCGACCGATCACACGACCCCGACCTCCACGATCACCAATCTCTCCGCGACGAGCATCGTGGAGGGCCAGCGCATCACTGTAACCGGAACAGCAAGTGACGCTGGCGGCGTCATCGGTGGTGTCGAAGTGTCATCGGACGGTGGCACCACTTGGCATCCGGCCAGCAGCACCGTCGGAGCACCGAACGTCACTTGGACCTATACATTCGCTGCGGGCGCGCCGGGGCAGTTGAAGGTCCGGAGCAGGGCCGTCGACGATAGCTTAAACCTCGAAGTCCCGGGCGCGGGCGTTGCCTACACGGTGACGCCCTCTTCGAACCTGACGATCTTCAGTCCCACGGACACGCCGGCAGTCGTCAATACGCCGGACAATGCTGCCGTGGAGCTGGGAGTCAAGTTCGTTGCCGCCACGGCCGGTGATATCACAGGCATCCGGTTCTATAAGAGCACCCAGAACACGGGAACGCATCTCGGCGATCTCTGGACGGCGAACGGGACGCTACTCGCAAGCGCGACATTCACCAACGAAACAGGAAGCGGCTGGCAACAGGTCAATTTCACCACGCCCGTTCACATACAAGCGGGGGTGACCTACGTCGCCTCGTATCACACCAACACCGGTCACTATTCCACGACCGATTTCTATTTCGACAACCCAGGTCACACCAACGGCTCATTGACAGCAACGGGGAGCGGCCTGAACGGCGTCTATGCGTACGGCACCGGACCGCTTTTCCCGTCCAATATTTCGATGGCAGATGGTGACAATTACTGGGTCGATGTCGTCTTCAGGGATACGAGCCAGCTGCCGCAGGCCAACAATGACAGCGGGTTCACGGTCACGCAGAACGGTGTGCTGAACATCCCGGCATCCGCGCTGCTCGCCAATGATACGGATCCGGCCGGTCTGTCCTTTTCGATCAGTGGCGTGAGTAATCCGGCTAACGGCGCCGTAAGTTACAATGTCCAGACCCAGACGGTGACATTTAATCCGGCCGCAAACTACGCGGGAGCGGCACAGTTCGCTTACACGATCACGGACTCCGCGGGCGCCAGCGGAACGGGCCAGGTCTTCCTCAATGTCGGCTATCCGTTATCCGCCCAGAGCCTGTTCGGCACCAACGACACGCCGAGCGTCGCCAACTCGGGCGACCCAAGCTCGGTCGAGGTGGGCCTCAAGTTCAGCGCGTCGGTCAACGGGACCATAACGGGCCTGCGCTTCTACAAGGGCTCGCTGAACACAGGTACCCACGTCGCGCATCTCTGGAGTTCGACGGGAACGCTGCTCGGCACGGCGACCTTCGCGAGTGAGACCGCCAGCGGTTGGCAGCAGGTCAGTTTCTCGAGCCCGATAGCCATTACCGCGGGCACGACCTATGTCGCTTCCTACCACACCAACGGCAATTATTCGGACACTCAGAACTATTTCACCACATCGATCTCGAATGGCCAGCTGAGCGCCCCCGCCACGGGAAATGGCGTGTATGGCTACGGAACCGGAGCCATATTCCCGACCAACGTCTTCAAGGCAACGAACTACTTTGTCGACGTCGTTTTCAACGGATCCGCGAGCACCAACACACCGCCGACGGCGGTCGCCGACACGGGCGACGCCACCGAGAAGGGCGGTGTCAACAACGGCACCGGCGGTTCGTCTGCCGCGGGAAACGTGCTGACCAACGATACCGATTCCAACGCCGGCGACACCAAGACCGTGACTGCGGTCAGCTTCGGCTCGACCTCGGGCACGCTCGGATCGGCGCTGAACGGCGCGCACGGAAGCCTCGTGCTCAACGCTTCAGGCGCCTTCACCTATACGGTCAATGAGACGGATCCTGCCGTCCAGGCCCTGCGGCTTGTGAGCAACACGCTGACGGACGTCTTCAATTACACGATGCGTGATGCCGCCGGTGCGACATCCTCGACCACGATCACAATCACCATTCATGGTGCCAACGATGCGCCAGTCCTAGCGATCCAAACCGGCAACCAGACCGCAACGGTTGGGTCGGCCTTCTCGCTGACGCTACCTGGCGGCACCTTCAACGACGTCGATTCCGGCGATTCGCTCACTTACGCCGCGACAGCGGCCAACGGCTCGGCGCTTCCCGCCTGGCTGACCTTCAACGCATCAACCCGAACCTTCAGCGGTACGCCATCGTCGGCCGATGTCGGCACGCTCGGCGTGAAGGCAACCGCGACCGATCTCGGCAGCCTTGCTGCAAGCGAAATGTTCAATATCACCGTGACGACGACTCCGAACACGCCGCCGACGGCGGTCGCCGACACGGGCGATGCCACCGAGAAGGGCGGTGTCAACAACGGCACCGGCGGTTCCTCTGCCGCGGGAAACGTGCTGACCAACGACACCGATCCTGACGCCGGCGATACCGAGACCGTGACTGCGGTCAGCTTCGGTTCGACCTCCGGCGCGCTCGGCTCGGCGCTGAACGGCGCGCACGGAAGCCTCGTGCTCAACGCGTCAGGCGCCTTCACCTATACGGTCAATGAGACTGATGCTGCGGTGCAGGCCCTGCGGCTTGCGTCCAACGTGCTGACAGACGCCTTCAATTACACGATGCGTGATGCCGCCGGGGCGACATCCTCGACAACGCTCACAATTACCATTCATGGCGCCAATGATGCGCCGGTCCTGGCGGCCCAAACCAGCAACCAGACTGCCACGGTTGGTTCGGCCTTCTCGCTGACGCTGCCAGCCGGCACCTTCACCGACGTCGATTCCGGGGATTCGCTCGCCTATACGGCAAGTGCGGCCGACGGCTCGGCACTTCCCGCCTGGCTGGCCTTCAACGCTTCGACCCGGACCTTCAGTGGCACGCCGACGTCGGCTGATGTCGGCACGCTCGGCGTGAAGGCCATCGGGACCGATCTCGGCGGCCTCACGGCCAGCGAGACGTTCAATATCGCGGTGGGCACGGCCTCCTCGACGGTCAGCTTGTTCTCCGCTTCCGATACGCCCTCGGTGCTGTCGGCGTCCGACACATCTCAGGTCAATCTTGGCGTGCGGTTTACGTCCTCGGCGGCCGGCACGATTAGCGGGATCAAGTACTACAAGAGTGCGAACGACACCGGCACTCATACCGGCTCACTGTGGAGTAGCACGGGAACGCTCCTCGCGAGCGCGACCTTCTCCAACGAGAGCAGCAGCGGTTGGCAAACCCTCACATTCAATAGCCCGGTAGCGATCGCCGCCGGAACCACCTACGTCGCGAGCTTCCACAGCAACGGCCACTACGCCGATACGCCTAACTACTTCACCACGGCGCGCACGAACGGCCCACTCACGGCCTCCGCAAGCAACAATGGTGTCTACACCTACGGAACGGGCAATTTGTTTCCGACCAGCACATTCAGCGCGACCAATTATTGGGTCGACGTCTTGTTCAGCAATTCGAGTGGTGGCACGAACCAGCCGCCGATCGCCAGCAACGACAGCGGCTTCGATGCCACCCAAAACGTACCGCTCAGCATTTCCGGGGCGGCGCTCCTCGCAAACGATACTGATCCGAACGGGGATGCCCTGTCGATCACGGGCGTCAGCGGGGCCGTCAACGGCACCGTCAATTTCAGTGCCCAGAACAATACGGTGACGTTCACTCCCGCCAACGGATATACCGGGCCGGCATCGTTCAACTACGCCATTTCCGACGGTCGGGGCGGTTCAGCAACCGCCGGTGTGAGCGTAACTGTTCATGCGCCTTCAGCAACCACCGTAAGCCTTTTCAGCTCCAATCCTACACCCAGCGTGGTGACGGTGAATGATCCGAATCCGGTGGAGCTTGGCATGAAGTTCCAGGCGTCAACTTCGGGCGACATTGTCGGCCTGCGCTTCTACAAGGGGCCGTCCAACACGGGCCAGCACGTGGCCGATCTCTGGAGCAGCTCAGGGACCCTGCTGGCCACCGCCACCTTCACCAACGAGACGACGAGCGGCTGGCAACAGGTCAACTTCGCGACGCCCGTCACGATCACGGCAGGGACGACTTACATCGCCTCCTACCACACTGCGGGCAACTATTCGGACGATCCAAACCTGTTTGCCAATGCGGTGACGAACGGACCGCTGACGGCTCCGTCATCCTCATCGAGCGGGGGCAACGGCGTCTACGCGTACGGCTCCGGCAGCCTATTTCCGACCAACACCTTCGGGGC
Organism: Bradyrhizobium sp. SHOUNA76; assembly: GCF_023006445.1. Lineage (NCBI taxonomy): Bacteria > Pseudomonadati > Pseudomonadota > Alphaproteobacteria > Hyphomicrobiales > Nitrobacteraceae > Bradyrhizobium > Bradyrhizobium sp. SHOUNA76. The sequence continues at coordinate 79,801 of NZ_JALBHA010000001.1, read as the reverse complement.
GACCAGCTATGCGGTCGACGTTCTCTTCAGGCCGCAGCTCGCTGCATAGACAAGAAAGGAGGAGGTCATGTCGAGCCTATCACGAATGATCGGTCGCCGGTCGCGCTCACGAGACGTGTGCCACCCGAACCCGTGCGGAGTGCGCCCGGCGCCACATATGACCGGCTCTCATATGGCGTGGCCGGACTGCCGCCGCGGCGCCTGCGGGGCTGGCGCCAAGGTCGCAACGCGTTGGAGCCTGAACGAACAGGTATCGGTGGACCGATATCGTTTTCAGGCATCCAGCTGCATCACTGCCTTTGCGTCATAGCAATGCGCCCGAATGACACGAGCAGACTAGGCCATCCATCTCAACCGAAATAGGGAAGCAGGCTGATGCATACAGAACTCTATACAGACGGGATTGACGAGGTCACAATTGGCGGGTCGATCGTGCGGGTGGACCTGGTCAGTCTCTCGCCCACGGAACGTGACGCCAACAACGCGCCCAAGAAGGTCTTTCGGCAAAGGCTGATCTTTTCTGCGGAGTCGTTCGCGAACTCTGTGGAGGTGATGCAGAACGCGCTTCAGGGTCTGGTCGATGCGGGCGTCGTCCAGCGCTCTCGGCCCAAGGCGCCGATGGTCGCGCCACAGACGAGCGCGCGAGTCGAACCTGCCTCGTCAGTTTCTGACAATCCACGATCTCCCAATGTCTCAACCAACTTCCGTTGAAATCGAGAGGTTCGAACCGGGACCGCCTTCGTCGGAGGACGAGCCGCGTCGGGCTGCTCAAACCGCCCTCGAATGCCTGTCAAGGATCGCAGCACATCACGGCATCGATCTGCCTTCCGATCGGCTTCGGCACGCCTATGCCGTCGACGAGACCGGCATCTCGACCGATCTCTTGCTGCGCATGGCTCATGATGCGGGCCTTCGCGCCCGCACGGCGCAGCTCGATTGGAAGGCGATATGCCAGCTCGGCGAAGCCTATCCGGCTCTTGTCCAGCTCTCGAACCTGAACTGGGTCCTCGTGGTCGGCGTCGGGCCGGAGTGCGATGCTGTAACGGTCTTCGATCCTCTGGCGGAGCGGAGGGGAGAGCACTTGCTGGTCGATGCGGACCGCTTTTGCGCCATGTGGTCGGGAAAGGTCGTTCTGTTCAAGCGCGAGAGCTCTCCATCGCAGGGCCAGAGGCCCTTTGGGCTGCGCTGGTTCGTACCCGAAATGCTGCGGGAGTGGCGGCTGTTTTCCGACGTCGCAATTGCTGCGGTGTTCCTCTATGCGCTGGGGCTGGCGCTTCCGATCTTCTTTCAGCTCGTCATCGACAAAGTTCTTGTCCACGAGAGCCTCACGACACTCTACGTGCTCTCGGCCGGCGCGATCCTAGCGCTCTGCTTCGACGCGGTCTTCAGCTTCTTGCGGCGCTATCTGCTGCTCTATGCCACGAACAAGATCGACATCCGGGTCGCGACCAGGACGTTTCGGCATCTTTTGGGACTTCCGGTAACTTTCTTCGAGCGCATCTCGGCCGGCGTGTTGGTGAAGCACATGCAGCAAGCCGGCCGGATCCGTGAATTCCTGACCGGCCGACTGTTCCTGACCGCCTTGGACGCGCTTTCGTTGCTCGTCTTCCTGCCGGTTCTGGCGCTCTACAGCGTCAAGCTGACATGCGTCGTGCTGGCCTTCACCGTGATCAGCGCGAGCGTGATTGCCATTTTGATAGGACCGTTCCGACGACGACTCTACCAGCTGTATCAGGCCGAGGCCAGCCGCCAGGCCTTCCTGGTCGAGACTGTGCACGGAATGCGCACCGTGAAATCATTGGCCATGGAGCCCGGCCAGAACAGGACATGGGACGATCGCTGCGCGCAGTCGGTATCGATGCGGTTTGGCGTTGAAAAAATCTCGGCGGGCGCTCAGGCCTTGACCGGTTTCCTCGAGAAGATGATGACGCTCGGCATCGTCGCACTTGGCGCGCTCGACGTCTTCGGCGGCGAGATGACGATCGGCGCTCTTGTCGCCTTCAACATGCTGGCGGGGCGCGTTTCGGGGCCGCTGGTGCAGATGGTGACCATGGTGCACGAATATCAAGAGGTTGCGCTGGCCGTTAACATGCTCGGCGAGGTCATGAACAGGGAGCTGGAACGCGACGGTCGGCGTGAGGGCCTGCGGCCCGACTTCGCCGGGCAGATCGAGTTTGAAAACGTCACGTTTGGCTATGGCGAGGGAACGCCGGCGTTGGACGACGTGTCGTTCTCGATCGCTCCCGGCTCGATCTTCGGAATTGTCGGCCGGAGCGGTTCGGGCAAGACGACGCTGACACGCCTTGTCGCGGGAATGTATCCGGTGCAGCAGGGATTGGTGCGCATCGACGGTCACGATTCGCGCGAGATCGATCTCGCCCATCTGCGGCGGAATCTCGGGATCGTGCTCCAGGACAATTTCTTGTTCCGAGGCACAGTGCGCGAAAATATCGCCTGCATGAGGCGCGACGCCACATTCGAGGAGGTCGTCCGGGCGGCTCAGCTCGCCGGCGCCGATGAGTTCATTGAGCGGCTGCCGAGGGGGTTCGATACCATGCTCGAGGAGCAGGCATCGAACCTGTCAGGCGGACAAAAGCAGCGGCTCGCCATCGCGCGGGCCTTGATCGTCAACCCGCGCATTCTGATCCTCGATGAGGCCACCAGCGCGCTGGATTCCGAGAGCGAGGCGATCATTCGGCGCAATCTGCGACGTATCGCCGAGGGACGGACCGTCATCATCGTATCGCACCGGCTTTCGATGCTGTCGGACGCAAGCCAGATTTTGGTGATCGACCGTGGACGGATCGTCGATGTGGATCGTCACGATGCACTGCTGTCGAAGTGCACCTTCTACAGGCATCTCTGGAATCAGCAGACGAGGCAGATCGCATGAGTGCGGCTGAAAAGACCAGAGCTGAGGCGGCCTCGGGTAGATCCGGGCTTCCGTCCCGTTCACTGACGAGACGCCGGCTCTTGAGGTCCGCGCCCGCAGGTTCTCGCATTGTCGCGCAATTTCAGTCAGACGCAGCCGAGATCGAGCAGCTGACGCCGCCGCGTGTGGGACGAATCACGCTCTATTGTGTCGTCGCCCTGATCGCTGCGGCGGTCACATTCGCATGCGTGTCTCGCGTTGACATGATTGTGACTGCGCAGGGCAAGTTGATCACGACGCATCCCAACCTGGTTGTACAGCCGCTGGAAACCTCGGTCATTCGGGAGATACGGGTCAGGGCCGGCGAAGCCGTTAATCGCGGTGACGTGCTTGCGGTTCTCGATCCGACATTCTCTCAAGCCGATCTTGCCCAACTGCGCGGCCGCCTGGCGGGTCTCGACGCCTCCATCGGCCGGCTTCGAGCCGAGTTGGACGGCACGGACTACGGCGTCGATGGGACGGCGAACGCCGACCAGGCGTTGCAGAGAAGGCTATTCCTCCAGAGGAAGGCGGCCTTCGACCTTCAAATCCAGAATTATGACGCGCAGATTGCGTCCGCCGAGGCCAATCTAAAAACGGCTCAGAGCGAGGAGCTGGTCCTGGCCCAGCGACTGGACACGATGCAGTCCATTGAAGCCATGCGAAATACGTTGATGGCCAAGGAGGTCGGTTCAAGATTGAACTTCCTGCTATCACGGGATGCGCGGCTGGAGGTCGAAAGCAACCTGGCGCGAGTCCGTGGCAGCATCATCGACAACACGCATCGCCTGGAGAAGGCCCGTGCAGACCAGAAGGTGTTCGCGGCCGAGTTTCGCCGCGCCGCCTATCAGGAACTCGTCGAGACGTTGCCAAAGCGCGACGGCACTGCCGAAGAGCTCAAAAAGGCGGAGCTCCGCCGACAACTGATCGTGCTGAATGCACCGGCGGATGCGGTGGTGCTCGACATTGCCAATCGGACGGTAGGTTCGGTGATCCGCGAGGCCGAGACGATGTTTGTGCTGGTCCCTCGGGACGAGGCGCTCCGGGTGGAGGTCAACGTGGAGGGGAGGGATATCGGACAGGTGGCGGTCGGGCAGGCCGTACGAGTGAAGTTCGAGGCATTTCCATTTCAGAGGTACGGCACCGCTACTGGCGAGGTCGGAGTCATTAGTCAGGACTCGTTCTCGCCAGAGGCGAAGGCCGAAGGTGTGCGCAGGTCATCAGCTCCCTATTACCGCGTACTGATCGATCTGCGGGACACGCACCTTCGGCTGCCGTCCGAACGCGTTCAGTTGATCCCCGGTATGGCTGTTACCGCCGAGATGAAGGTCGGACAGCGAACGGTGATTTCATATTTCCTCTATCCTCTGCTTCGCGGCCTGGATGAAAGCATCCGGGAGTACTGAACCGAGTTTACAATGGTGCTGGCAATGATGATCAGTCCGAATTCTGGTGTGAAGCTCATAGTGCCCGCTGCAACCAAGGTGCCTGCATCAAACTCGCCCCTGGTGAACTATGCGCTCAAGGGGCTTGAACGCTGCTGGCTGCCTGCAGAGCGTCGTTGGTCGCATATTTATCACCTCGACGGGCGCGCTTCGCCGAACGAGTCGCTACCCCATAGTGACGTGTTTTATACTCTCAACGTCTTGCTTGGGATGTCGCGGGTCGCGGAACTTCCGGCTGATATTGACCTCCCGGACATATTCTACCGAAATGTCGTGAGGCTTACTGCGCTTCCCGTACGCAAATATGCGTTCGGCATGGCATTGTGGGCCGCCGCGGAGCTCCGCCTCCCGATTCCGATGCAGGTCAAGCGCGAGGTGAGAGCCGTTCTCTCGGATCAGTCGCAGTGGCAGGCTTTTCGGGCGCAGGATCTGGGCATGCTGCTGACGGGAGTGATCGCGCAGGCGAGGGCAGGCGAGAAGGAGTGGCTATGCTTCGCAGGCTCGCTCTACCGCTTCCTGAAGGAACGGTTCCATGGCGAGTCCGGATTGTTCTTCGACGCGCCGTCCGGTTTCCGTCGCCGTTTCGCGTCGTTTGCGACGCAAACATATCTCTCCATCGCCTGCTATCAGTACGGCGAATTCACCGGCGACGCGTCCGCGCTCGTCATGGCCGATACTTGCGTGCGCAATCTGATTGCACTTCAAGGGCCCCAAGGCGAATGGCCGTGGTTCTTCGATGCGATGAGCGGCCGCATCCTCGATTTCTACGAAATCTATTCGGTCCATCAGTATGGAATGGCCCCGGCGCTGCTGGAATGGGCCGAGCGCTTTGGACAACGGGGAGCGCGGGATGCCCTGGTCAGGGGATTCAACTGGGTACTCGGTCACAACCAGCTGGGCCGGAGCATGCTCGTGCCTGAACTGAACCTGACGATCCGTTCGCAGATCCGCAAGGGTGAATTGACGACCAAGGCGCCGCGCGTATTGCGTGCGGTCAAGAACGCCTGGCGCGAGAACGGGGGAGAGCTGATCGACAGCGCGGATGTGGGTGTTCGACTGGAGTGTCGCAGCTACGAACTCGGCTGGATTTTGTGGTCATTCGGCCGGCGTACCGACTTGCGCGATCTCAGCCACAACGTCGCGTTCGAACAGTCAGCTTGCCCGCCTGGCGGCGAGCCGCAGGGCAACGGCAGCGCGATCGGCTAGCGATTCCAGACGACCGTGCCCTCTCTCCAAAGCAGGGCCAGCATCTTGGTCGTTCGATGGCTGCGAACCGCGCAGAGAACGGCAATCGCTTTGAGGCGCGCGCTCATCCCATGGAGGCGTCCGCTCGTCAGCACGGTGATGGCGCCAACCGCCGGCGATGCGAGGACGAGCAGGGCCGTGGCAAACCAGCGCAACTGCCAACCGCGCGCGGCCTGCGCCGTGTTGCGGTAGTGCGTGATTTGGCGATCCCACTTCGCATAGAGCTCTCGAAGAGAGCGCCGCGCAGGGTGAAACACGACCATCTCGGGAACGTAGCGAAATTCGCAGCCGGCGTGGATAGCCATTTGTCCCCATTGCATATCTTCCGCGAACTGAATGCCCGGGAAAGGTCCGATCCTCGCAAAGTCGGCGCGGCGAACCGCGAGATTTGCCGTGACGGAGTAGCCGTGCCTCGTGACGTACAAGCGATTGCGAAAGCCAAAAACGCTTTCATAGGCCTCAATCGCGGTGAAACGCCCTTCGACGGCAGGCCTGATGCGAACCTCTCCGCCAAGGATCGTCGCCGGTCCGGCTTGCTGGAACGCCTTATGGATCGCGGTCAGCCAGTCCGGATGAGCCCGGCAGTCGGCATCCACAAAAGCGAGAATGTCGCCTCTCGCACAGGCCGCGCCTGCGTTTCGCGCCGGACCCGGGCCGGGATGCGGCTCGTGCTCCAGCCTTACGCCGGAATGGCCGGCAATGACGTCCATCGGGGGCATCGCCGAGCCGTTGTCCACCACGATGACCTCGAACAAGTCCCGGGACAGGGTCTGCGCATCCAGGCTTCGCAAACAGGCTTCCAGGGCGTCGGCCTGATTGAGGTGGGGAATAATGACTGAGATCATTTGAAATGTCCCTATTTAATTGCCCTGGCCTGCCATACGCGCGCCCGGCGTAGTAGCGCTCATTTCCAGGCAGAAAGCCGCGCATTTAATCCTTGCAATTAAATATTAGTCCAATATTATCGATATAATAATCTTAAATGCAACATAAACAAAATTGCATTTTTGGAGGCCGATTCAAATGCGTGCATCGTTCCTGGCGTGCCCTATCGATCTGCTGACGATGGCGGAGACCGTCGAGATTGCGCGCGGCGCCATGCGCAGCCGCCGGCGGCTGCAACATGTGGCGTTGAACGTCGCCAAATTCGTCAATATGCGGTCCGATCCTGTGCTGGCGGCCGATGTCGCCAACAGCGACATCGTCAGCATCGACGGCATGGGGATTCTCTGGGGGGCCCGGGCCCTGGGGCTTCCGGCCGCTTCGCGAGTCGCCGGTGTCGATCTCCTGACCGAGTTGCTCGTGGTATGTGCGCGGGAGGGCTGCAAACCATATTTCCTGGGAGCCACGCCCGCCGTCCTGCACCAGGCCATGCAACGCGCGCGAGAGAGATGTCCCTCACTCGTCTTCGCGGGCTGGCACGACGGTTACTTCAAGCCGGAGCAGGAGATTGACGTCGTTCGGGACATCCAGTCCAGCGCGGCCGACTGTCTCTTCATTGGCATGCCGACACCACGGAAGGAACGCTTTCTCGCTGCCCATCGTGACGAGCTCGGCGTACCCTTTATCATGGGCGTGGGCGGTGCGTTCGATATCCTCGCAGGCACCGTTCGGCGCGCGCCGGTACGGATTCAGAAGCTGGGCCTCGAATGGCTCTACCGCATCTATCAAGAGCCCGGGCGGATGTGGTGGCGATACGCCACGACGAACACATTGTTTGCGGGCATCCTGGTGCAAGCGCTCGTCAAGCAAGCAATAGAGCATACATTTGGCACGCCGGGCGCCGTGCCGCCGGGCCCGAGTCGGATCGGAGGGTGAGACGTGCGCAAGCATTTTTTCATCCTTTTGGGAACCCGGCCGGAAGCAATCAAGCTCTTTCCGGTCATCAACCGACTCAAGGCCGAGAATCGCAAGGACATTTCGTTAACGATCTGTGCGACAGCACAGCATCGGCAGCTGCTCGATCAGGTGCTCAAGCTCGCCAAGGTAGTTCCGGATTTTGATCTGAACGTCATGACGGCCAATCAGACGCTGGATCATCTGACCGCCCGGTTGCTCGGAGAAATCGGTCAGCTCCTCGACAAGGTGAAGCCCACCAGGGTTATCGTCCAGGGCGACACGGCGACTGCCATGGCCGGTGCGCTGGCGTCCTATTACCACCGGATACCCGTTTCGCACATCGAGGCGGGACTGCGCAGCGGCGACATCTTCGCTCCGTGGCCGGAGGAGGTGAACCGCAAGATCGTCGGCTCGATCGCAGATCAACATTTTGCGCCGACAGAGCGCGCGGCACGCGCGCTACGCTCTGAAAACGTCTCGGACGACAGAATCCACGTCACCGGCAACACGGTGGTGGACGCGCTCATCCTCGTGAAAGCCATGGTCGAATCCGATCCGGGGCTCTCGAGCCGCTGGGACGGCATTAAGAAGCGCCACGGCAATCGACGCATCATTCTGGTGACTTGCCACCGCCGGGAGAATTTCGGCGGCGGTGTCGTCAACATCGTGAACGCGTTGGAAACGATCCTGCGCAGGGAAGATGTTGCTGTGGTGCTCCCCGTGCATCCGAATCCGAATGTCCGCGACTTGTTTGCGTCCCGGTTGTCGGATCACCCGAGGGTCGTCCTCATCGCACCTCAGGAATACACGGACTTCGTGAGCCTTCTCTCCTTGTCCCATCTGGTCCTGACGGATTCAGGTGGCGTCCAGGAGGAGGCCCCCACCTTCGGCAAACCAGTCCTGGTGATGCGCGATACGACCGAGCGTCCCGAGGGGGTGGAGGCTGGGACGGCGCGCCTGGTCGGTGCGAACTACGACAAGATCGTTGCCGAGACATTTCGCCTACTCGACGATGACGAGACTTATGCCGCCATGGCCCGTTCGCATAATCCGTTTGGTGACGGGCACGCGAGCGAGCGTATCGTGAAGGTGCTTCTTGATGCCTGAATTTCAGAAGATCAATGTCGTTGGACTTGGCTATATCGGGCTCCCGACCGCAGCGCTGATAGCGAGCCGGGGACTGCAGGTGACCGGTATCGACACCAATGAGCGTATCGTCGATACGGTCGCATCCGGAAAAATTCACATTGCAGAGCCAGATCTCGATGGTCTCGTGTCCAAGGTCGTGTCGAGCGGTGCCCTGACGACCTCGACCAAGCCGCAGCCTGCCGACGTCTTCATCATAGCAGTGCCGACGCCGATCGATCGCGAAAACCGTCCAGACCTTTCAAGCGTCAATGCGGCAGTCGATCAAATCGTCGACATCCTTGCGCCCGGCAATCTCGTCATCCTCGAGTCGACGTCGCCGATCGGGACTACCGAGGCGATAGCAAAGCGGATCGTCGAGCGCAGGACAGATCTGCACATAGGCGTCAACGGCAAGGAAGACGGAGCGATTTACGTCGCCTACTGTCCAGAACGCGTGTTGCCGGGACGGATCCTGACCGAGCTTATCAACAACGACAGGTGCATCGGGGGAATTACGCCAACCTGCACGCGGCGTGCTCAACGCTTCTACAAGATGTTTGTTCGCGGAGCCTGCGTCGGGACCACGGCGCGCGCAGCCGAGTTGGTCAAGCTGACGGAAAACGCCTTCCGCGATACCAACATAGCATTCGCGAACGAACTCTCGCTGATTTGCGAGAGGTTCGACATCAATGTCTGGGAGGTGATCGACATCGCCAACCGCCATCCTCGCGTAAACGTATTGCGGCCGGGACCGGGAGTCGGCGGGCACTGCATTGCGGTCGATCCCTGGTTCATCATCGACTCCGCACCAGACCTCGCTCGGGTGATGCGGACAAGCCGGGAAGTCAACAATGCCAAAACTCAGAACATCATCGAACGTACAGAGGCGCTGATCGACGAGCATCCCTATGCAAACGTTGCTTGTTGTGGATTGACCTTCAAGGCCAATGTCGACGATTTGCGTGAAAGTCCCGCCATGGAGATAGCCACGCATCTCGCGGCAAAGTACGGAGAGCGAGTCAAGGTCGTCGAGCCGAACCTTCGCCGTCTGCCGCCTCAGTTGGCCGACCACCGTGTCGCTTTCGTGAACATCGATGAGGCTCTGCGCAGCTGCGAGATCGCGGTCCTCCTGGTCGATCATGACGAATTCAAGATGGTGCCCCTGTCGGAGCGTCGGCATCTCGACGTCATAGATACACGAGGCATATGGCAGGATATGCCGGCGCGGACTTGACGCCCAACGTGATGTGACCGTCAGCGAGAGGATGGCTAGAGGCGTATCCTCTGAATGAATCGAGGTTAGCATGCGAGATAGTCAACTGGGAATCGGCGTCGTGGGGTACGGCTATTGGGGGCCCAATCTCGTTCGCAATTTCTCGATCAACCCTGCCACCCGCGTCGTCAGCGTGAGCGACCTGCACCCGGGCAGGCTTGGCGCGATCAAGCAGCTTTACCCGACAGTGGAAACCACCACTCGCTACGAAGATCTGCTCAAGGACGCCAGCATCGATGCAATCGCTATCGCGACGCCGGTGCATACCCACTATGAGCTGGCAATTGCGGCGCTGAAGGCCGGAAAGCATGTGTTGGTCGAGAAGCCGCTTGCGCCGAGCGCCGAGCTCGTGACCCGTTTGATCGACGAAGCAGATCGTCGTGGCCTGACGCTCATGGTCGATCACACCTTCCTCTACACGCCGGCGGTCCAGAAGATTCGGGAGCTTCTGCTGAGCCGCGAACTCGGAGACATCTACTATTACGACAGCACGCGCGCCAGTCTCGGGTTGTTTCAAAAGGACGTAAATGTGATCTGGGACTTGGCGGTGCACGATATCTCGATCATTCACCATATCCTCGATGAGGCGCCGATCGCCGTCTCTGCAACCGGCTCGTGCCATGTCACCGGTTCGCCGGAGAATATGGCGCATATCACGCTGTTCTTTGCCAACACATGCGTGGCCCACGTCAGCGTCAATTGGCTGTCGCCCGTCAAGGTGCGTCAGACTTTCATCGGTGGCAGCAAGAAGATGATTGTCTACGACGATCTCGAGCCGACCGAAAAGATAAAGGTCTATGACAAGGGAATTACGCTTGACGCGCCTCCCGAAGATGCACATCAACTTCGGATCGGATATCGCGCCGGCGACATGTGGGCTCCGCATATCTCGCCCACAGAGGCGCTACAGACGGAGGTCGAGCATTTTGTCGATTGCGTACGCACCGGTGCCCAGCCGATTTCCAGCGGCACCTCCGGACTCCGCGTGATCGAGGTTTTGGAAGCGGCATCGTGCTCGATCGCAAAACAGGGTGCGCCGGTATTGCTGCAGGAGCCTTACGGAACCCGGCAACGCGCCAGAGCGATAGCATGACGCGCGCGGCGGCCCAGCTAGCCTGACCGACATGGCAGACGATACAATGAGGCCGGTACAGCGCTCCATTCTGTTCTCAGCGCTCGATCGTTACGTCGGCCTGCTGCTGGTCTTCGTCGCAACCGCCGTGCTTGCCCGTTTGTTGTCTCCTGAGGAGTTTGGCATCTATGCTGTCGTGAACGCCGTCACGTCCATCATTGCGGCCTGCTTTCAGGAATTTGCAGGCGCAAGCTATCTGATCCAGAAGCGAGAACTGTCGCGCGCGAGCGTGCAGACCACGTTCACGATTACCCTCACGATCTCGGCGGCCACGGCTTTCCTGCTGTTCGTGTTTGCGCAGCCGATCGCGCGTCTCTTCGGGCTGGACGGCCTGGGCCGAGGAATCGAGATTTCCGCACTAAATCTTGTCTTGCTGCCGTTCTCTGGAACCATAGCCGCATTGTTCCGTCGTGAGATGCAGTTTGGCGTGCTCGCAATCTGTAACCTCGCAGCGGGTACAACGATCGCTATCGTTTCGGTCGCTCTCGCAATGGCGCACTTCAGCTACATGGCCCCGCTCTGGGGAGGGGTGGCCGGCAACGCGGTGCTGGCCGTGATGCTGCTGATATGGCGGAGAGATTTTAAAGCGATGCGGCCATCCTTGGTCGATTGCCGGGAGATCGTCGGTTTCGGCCTCTACTCGGGCGCGGTGAGCGTCGTGAATGTGTTTTACGGCCTGGCGCCGCAGCTGTTCCTGGCCAGAGTGCTCGACTTCACCGCCGTCGGTCTCTACAGCCGTGCAACCGCCTCGACGCAGATATTCGACAAGCTGGTCACGCAGGTCATCAGTCCGGTCGTCATGCCGGCAATTGTTGGGCGAAGCAAAGCAGGCGGCGATCTCAAGGCTGTTTATCTCGAGGCCATTCAGTCTCTCTCGGCCGTGCAGTGGCCGTTCTTGATCTTTATGGCCATCATGGCCCGGCCAATCATTCTGCTCTGGCTCGGTCCGACGTGGCTGGAGGTCGTCCCGCTCGTGCAACTGCTCTGTATCGGCAACCTAGCGCTTTTCGCGGCCTGCCTGACCTATCCGGTCTTTGTTGCAGGCGGAAGGGTGCAGGATGCGCTGATCTCGTCGTTGATTTCGCTGCCACCATCACTTCTGGTCATCTTCGGCGCATCGTTTCTGGGCGTGCACGCCGTTGCGGCATCCGCTCTTGTCACATTGCCATTTCAAGCAGCGGTTGCATTTTATTTTCTGGGGCGACAACTCGGCCTTCGGCCCGCCGAATTCGTACGCACCTTATGGAGAAGCGGAGCTGTAACGGCTCTTGTGATTGCCGGTGTATCTATTTGTACGGCGCTCACGGAGGCCGGAGATCTTACCTCAGTTGCAGGTTTGGCGTCGGCCTCCTTCGTTGCTGGGCTCTGTTGGTGGCTGGGACTGATGGTCACCGGACACCCGCTCTTGCAGCAGTTTCACTACGCCGCAGCCGGCTTGGCGAGAAGGGCGCCCGGGCTGTGGCCTTCGCGGACGGCGTCATAGCGTTTCTACGACATCATTCGGAGTGCGGAATATGCCTATCACACGAGACGTAGAACTTGGTCGCGATGTCCGTATCCTTCACCCGGAACTGGTCAATCTGTACGGCTGCACCGTCGGCGACGAGAGCAGGATCGGAACCTTCGTCGAAATCCAGGCGGGAGCGAGGATAGGCGCGCGGTGCAAAATTTCTTCGCACAGTTTCATCTGCGAAGGCGTCACGATCGAGGACGAAGTATTTATCGGTCATGGCGTGATGTTCACGAACGACAAACATCCGAAGGCGGCAACGGCGGATGGTCGTCCTCAACAAGCTTCGGACTGGACATTGCAGCGCACTCACGTCGGCAAGGGGGCTTCCATCGGTTCCAACGCCACAATTCTATGCGGTGTCACGATCGGCGCGGGTGCGTCCGTTGGCGCGGGCTCGGTCGTGACAAAGGACGTTGCCCCGGGTGCCACCGTGGCGGGCGTACCCGCTCGGACCATGTCCGCAGCCGGAAGCGAGGCAGCCGTCGATCGTGCCTTCATCAGCGAGGTCTCGTAGGCCAGATTTATTTAATATTTGTTTATATTCTGAAAATTATGCTTGAATTAATATTATAATGCGAGTTAATTGTTTAATTGTCGTCAGCCCAATCCAAGGTTTTGAATCTTGATACCTTTCCTGGATCTGAAAGCCCAATACTGCCAAATCAAGCCGGAAATCGACGCCGCGGTGGCAAGAGTCGTCAGCAGCGGGCATTTTGTGCAAGGGCCGGAGGTCGCAGCCTTCGAGGAACGATTTGCGGAATATTGCCGGACTGCTCATTGCCTGGCAGTGAATAGTGGGACCTCTGCGCTTCACCTTGCGCTATTGGCAGCGGGCATCGGACCCGGTGATGAAGTCATCACGGTGTCCATGACCTTCGTGGCGACAACCGCCGCCATTCTCTACAGCGGGGCCAAACCTGTTTTTGTCGACGTTGACCCGGTCACGTGGACGATGGATCCTGGCCTGATCGAGGCTGCGATAACACCTCGAACCAGAGCCATCCTGCCGGTTCACCTCCATGGATTGATGGCCGACATGGATCCCATCATGTCGATTGCGCGACGTCACGGTCTGGTCGTCATTGAGGACGCTGCGCAGGCGCACGGCGCAGAATACCGGGGATGCCGCGCAGGCTCGATCGGGGATCTGGGGTGCTTCAGCTTTTACCCGGGCAAGAATCTGGGAGCATTCGGCGAGGGCGGAGCCGTCGTGACCGATCGGCCTGAATTCGCGCGCCGCGTGTCGCTGCTGCGGGACTGGGGGCAGGAGGCGAAATACGACCACGTCATTCCCGGATACAATTATCGCATGGACGAGATCCAGAGCGCGATACTGAATGTCAAGTTGGACTACATCGAGCGCTGGACCGAGGCCCGCCGAGCGCTCGCAGAACGATACAACGAACTGCTTTCTGAGCTCCCATTCGCGCGACCGCGGCCGCCCTCGCACTCCCGCCACGTGTATCATGTCTATTCGATCAGATTGCAGCGGCGCGACGACGCGCTCACATTATTGCGGGACGCCGGCATCGGTGCAGGGATTCACTATCCCATTCCGGTACACCTGCAGAAGGCCTATGCTGAACTCGGTTATCAGGCCGGTGATCTGCCGGTAACCGAGATGCTTGCGAACGACTTTCTCTCCCTTCCCATTTATCCGGAGCTGCTGCCGGACCGGGCGGCCGAAGCTGTCTCCACGTTGAGGAGCGCCGGAGCATTGCGACCCAGCGAAGCCGTCAGCAACCAATCGCGGCAATCACAAAGCTTCACAACAAGGTCCTGCAACAGGAGGGCGTCTTGATTGAGCTCAAGGGTAAGCGCGTTCTGGTCACTGGTGGGGCAGGATTCATCGGCTCCCACATCGTCGATCTGCTCTGCGATGAGGGTTGCATCGAGATCGTTGCCCTCGACAACATGGTCAGAGGCCGGCCGGAAAATCTCCGGCGCGCGCTTGGTCGTGGACCGGTGAGACTGGTTCACGGCGACATACGCGATCGCAAGCTCATGGAAGCCTTGGTGAAGGCTGCCGACATCGTGTTTCACCAGGCCGCACTTCGCATCACTCATTGCGCGGCGGAGCCACGCCTGGCCAAGGAGGTCATGGTGGACGCCACCTACGACCTCCTGGAGCTGTGCATCAAGCACGATATCGAGAAGATCATCGCGGCGTCCTCGGCGTCCGTATATGGCATGGCCGAGGAGTTTCCGACAACCGAGCGGCAGAATCCGTACAACAACCGGACCCTCTATGGAGCCGCCAAGGCCTTCAACGAAGGGCTTCTGCGGGCCTTCAACGACGTATGCGGCCTCGATTACGTGGCATTCCGTTATTTCAACGTCTACGGCAGCCGGATGGACATACACGGACGGTACACCGAAGTCTTGATCCGCTGGATGGAGCGGCTGGAGGCTGGATTGCCTCCCGTAATCTTTGGTGACGGCCGTCAAACCATGGATTTCGTTCACGTCCGCGACATCGCGCGCGCCAACATCCTTGCGGCCAGGGCAAAGGTCACTGATGAAGTTTTCAACGTCGGAAGCGGTACTGAGACCAGCCTGACGCAACTGGCTACGGCGCTTGCGTCGGTGATGGGACGGCGCGGCCTGACACCTGAATTTGCACCTGAACGCTCGGTCAATCCGGTGCCTCGACGGCTGGCATCGACAGGCAAGGCCGAGCGTCTGCTGGGGTTCCGCACCACGGTTTCGCTCGAGCAGGGGCTAGCCGACCTCGTGAAGTGGTGGCGATCAGAACGCGAACTCGCTTCGGATCGTCAGCGGCAGGTGGCGACATCGTGATCCCGATCGCAGCTCCGCTGCTTGCGGATGAAGAAGCCGACGCTGCGCGCGCCGTGGTGCTGTCGGGCTGGGTATCGCAAGGTCCACAGGTGGCTGCGTTCGAGGACGAGTTCGCCGCGCTTGTCGGCGCCCCGCATGCCTGCGCGGTCGCGAATTGCACGACCGCCCTGCAGCTCGCCTTGGCCGCGCTGGGTATTGGCAGGGGCGACGAGGTGATCACGGTCAGCCATTCCTTCATCGCAACGGCGAACGTGATCCGATATCAGGGCGCCACTCCGATTTTCGTCGATATCGAGCCCGAGACATACAATTTGGATTGCGCCCGGCTGGCCGAAGCCATCACCGAGCGCACGCGCGCGATCATCGCGGTCCATCAGATGGGCATGCCGTGCGACATGGCCGCGCTCATGGCTGTGGCGCGTCGCCACGGGATCGCCGTGATCGAGGACGCGGCCTGTGCCGCGGGATCGCAGATCTGCATGAATGGGCAATGGGAGGCGATCGGCAAGCCGCATGGAGACATTGCTTGCTTTTCCTTTCATCCGCGAAAGGTAATCACGACAGGTGAGGGGGGAATGCTCACCACCTCCGATGCCGAGCTCGACCGAAAGTTCAGGCTGTTACGGCAACACGGGATGAGCGTTCCTGACATCGTGCGTCACGGGTCGCAGCGTGTCATTTTCGAGGAGTACGTCCTCGTCGGCTACAATTATCGAATGACGGATATGCAGGCCGCGATCGGGCGCAAACAGCTCGAGCGGCTCCCGCACCTGATTGCGCGGCGGCGCGCGTTGGCATCCCGTTATGCTGAGCTGCTCGGTAATATTGAGGGGTTGCGGTTGCCGTTCGAGCCGGCGTGGGCACGATCGAACTGGCAGAGCTACTGCGTGCGCTTGCCCGATCGATTGGATCAGCGGGTCACGATGCAATCGCTGCTCGACCATGGCATCGCTACGCGCAGGGGCATCATGTGCTCGCATCGCGAGCCGCCCTATGCCGGCACGGTGGCGCGACACGATCTGCGACAATCCGAGCTCGCTCAGGATCACGCGATCCTGCTTCCACTCTATGCGCAGCTGGACGGCGCGGACCAGGACCGTATCGTGGATGCGGTGAAGCGTGAACTGGCCCGCTGAGCCGCTTGTGCCGATCCGTGGCGAGTCAAGAATCGGTTTGTCGGGATATCTTTTGAGCCGGATCTGGCGCGACTCTGTCTGATCGAGGGGCGTTCGCCTTTGCGGACAGCACCGCGGAGATTCGCGCCCGATCGTTGTCGTCTTCGGCGGAAGCCAAACCCATCCAGCGCTGGTATTTCCTCTGCACCTTATAGTTGGCAAGGCTGGCCGCGCATCGTCCGGCATCTGCCAATCGCTGGCTGGCTGAGGGCTTGCTGCGCAGGGCATGCAGATAGGTTTGCTCTATCGTTTTCGCCGCGTGCGCGAGGCTGAAGCGATGCTCCACCAGTCGCCGGCCGAATCCGCCAAGCTCCTGACGGAGGCGCGCAGAGGCGAGAATGGCCTCGAGAGCCGACCGAAGTGCACCGGCACCCGCGCCACGCGAGCCCTTGCCCAAACCATACCAGCCCTGTTGCAAGAAGGTCGGCGCGCTCTCGGGCGTCAACAGCTCACTGAACCCGTCCTCGCCTATCACTACTAGCGGCTTGCCAAAGGCCATCCCGCGCAGCGCCGAACCGCCCTGGCCAATGATGACGTCCGCGGCAGCATAGCCAGGGCGCGGATCGGACATCTCGCCTACCAATATGACGGCGTTCCGGCCGACGAGCGAGTTGGTCCTGGCCGCCCGCGCTTCGACACTCGGTCGCGCCGGTCCATCACCAATGATCAGCAGCCGCACTGGCGGACCGTCGAGCGCTATTCCGCCGACGGCATCGCACGCGGATAGCAGACCCTCCAGTTTAAGGTTCGGCACAAGCCGACAGACCATCGCAATGACGACCTCGTCCGGACCAATATTCTGCGCCGCGCGAAAGTTCGCGCCGTCGACGAGGGGATGGTCGGACTTCGTATCGACTGGCGGCTCGAGCAAGGTAACATCCTGATGTCCTGCAGCGATCGCGGCGCGACGGATCATCTCCGTGCCAACGGTCAGAGGAACGCGGCGCGGCAGGAACCTGGGGACCGACATCGACATGACCGTTCCCACCACGGCAGCCCTGGTCGATAGCCCAACGCTCAGAAAAGCTTCGACAATGGGGGGCCATTCATGACCGTGCACCACGTCAATCGCTCCTTCGTCAACGATGCTTCGGAGCATCTGGCTGACGCGAGGCGAGGGCCGGGCCCGATGCCGGGGAATTTCAATGTGCCTGAGGCCGGTTTCCCTTACTCTGTCCAGAAGAGGGCCAGTCTCTGCCGCCACGATGACCTCATGACCGAGGTCTCGAACCGCCTCGGCGAGCTGGACTGCGTTGAGCTGCGACCCTCCCAGTTCCATGGAATGGGGATAGACCAGCACCTTCATGCGATGGGATTCTCCGGGTGTCGCGCCAAATGCCGAGAACAACCCGACATCTGCTCGGAACCATATCGCGATATAATCCAAATTTAAATAATAATAAATATCGACTAATCCATATCTGGATATATACTCTATGGCGTATTTAAACGCGAGGCCCGCATAATGACCCTCTCTGGGATCCCGATGCGATGAACGAGCATGCTGCCCGGCATGTGACGCACCAAGACCGCCGTCGCCTGCCTCGCGTACTGGTCGCGATTGCAAGCCATGGAACCTCGAATGACCGGTATCTCGAGCGGGTCATACGGGAATACGGGGCGATGTCCCTCGTTATTGATATCGTCGTGTTGTCGAATATCGACAAGCGCGCGACAACCGGGGTGGAATGTATTGTTGGCCTGCCCGCCAGGAACCCGTGGTCCCTGCCGTTCGCGCACAAGAATCTGTTCGCGCAACGTCGTGACCAATACGATCTGTTCATCTACTCGGAAGACGACATTCTGATCACCGAGAGGAACATCCGCGCCTGGCTGGAGGTAACGTCGTTTCTATCTCCTGACGAAGTTGCTGGGTTTCTGCGGGTCGAATTCGGCGAAGACGGCGAGCGCAACTATCCTGATATTCACGCGCACTTTCACTGGGATCCCTCATCGGTCAGGCGGCGCGGCGACTATATTCTGGCGCATTTCACCAACGAGCACGCCGCCTGTTTCGTCCTTACCCGGGAGCAGCTAGCCAAGGCCCTGCATTCGGGCCGCTTCGATGTGGCTCCGCACCAGGGCAAGTATGATCTGGCCTGTACGGCCGCGACGGATCCATACACCCAATGTGGTTTGAGGAAGCTGGTGCCAATCTCGCACCTGGAGGACTTCACCGTGCATCACCTCACCAACCGGTACGTCGGCCGGATGGGGATCGGGGAAGAAGAACTCGGCAGGCAAAAGGCGATTCTGCTGCAAATCGCGGCTGGCCGCTGCTCGCCCTACTCGTTGCTTCCAACGGAGACGCGTCTTCGCCGCGCGGGTTTTTCCAAGGACTATTACGAACCTGAATCCGCGGCAACGATCGCGCTCGTGCCGGCATCGGCGCGCAGCGTGCTTTCGATCGGTTGTGGTTCCGGCAAGACCGAGAAGCGGCTGCAGGCGCGAGGTCTGCACGTCACGGCGATTCCGCTCGATCCGGTGATTGCAGCCGGCCCCGCCGGGGACGGGATCGAGATGATCTACGCCGATCTGGACAGTATCGGCCCCAATCGCGACACCTACGACTGCGTTCTATGTCTCAACCTGTTGCACCTCGCTCCGGATCCGCGAAAGCTGCTTCTAAGGCTGCGATCGTTCATGCACGAGCGGTCGATAGCAGTGATCCAGATGCCCAACACGATGTCCCCCAGGGGTGTTCGGTCGTATCTCAGGGCGAGTCTCCAGTCCAGGCGCTCCAGCGGCTACGAGGCTGCGGGCGTTCATTTCGCTTCGGCGCGCAAGCTGGCGAGTTGGTGCGTCGAGTCAGGCCTGCGAATCGAAGCGATGTTCGGGGTTCCGGCGGACCATGGCGACGGACTGTTTGGCATGACCTCCCGGTTGAGCGAGCGCGCGCCGAGGCTTCTTTCGCTCGGGCTTTCGGCCTCGATTATCGTGACCGTCTCCGGAGGAAAACCACGCGATGACAGGATAGCCGAATTGGCCTCATATGAATCAGATGGCCCGGCCGTCGAGGTCCGTTCCTGTTAATATGGGCGCCGTATTTAATTGCCTTTAGAATTTAATATTATATAATCGTGAGCTGTCAGAAAGATCATTTGCGTGAGAAATCGATGATTTCAACCGGGGCGACGACGATCGGCGATCGGCTTTCCGTCCTTTCGGCCAGAGGCCCCGGTTTTGATCAGATCCGGCTTGTGGCCGCACTCATGGTGGTCGCTCACCATGCCTGGTGGGGAGTCAACGACATCCTCTATCGGTTCAGCGGCGGGTTCATCCAGTTCGGCCTGTTTGCAGTCGTTATTTTCTTCTGCGTCAGCGGTTTCCTGCTGGCACCCGGCTTGGCTCGGTCCGGCGATCTCGTCCGGTTCGGCGTAAATAGAGCGTTGCGTATCCTGCCCGCACTGTTCGTCGTGGTCATCGCGTCGATGTTTGTGTTGGGTCCGGCCCTGACGACATATTCGCTAGCCGACTATTTCGGCAGCGCCCAGCTCTACCTGTATCTGAAGAACGCCGTCACGCTGATGTCGCACTACCTGCCGGGCGTGGTGCGGCACGGACACGAAGTACAGGTCAATGGACCGCTATGGACGCTCAATATCGAAGTCTGGTCCTATGCGGTGCTGGCGGCGATGAGCGTGGCGGGCTTTCTCCGCCGACGTACGCTGACGATCATCAGTTTCGCACTGGTCTACCTCGCCTATGTTGGGCTGGCGCTCTTGCCATCGCTGCATGCGGCCTGTCCGCAGCGGCTTTTGGATTTCATCGGTCTCTTCGTCTACTTCATCGCGGGCACGACCCTCTACCTCTACCGTGAAAGTATCCCGTTCTCCGGAATCGGGGCCACCGTCGCCGTAGGGGGCGCGCTGATCGGTCTTGCGGGCGGGGTGGGGGCGGTAGCGCTGCCGCTGTGTGTACCCTACGTCGTGGTTTACCTCGGGCTCTCCGAGGTCGCCAGTCGAGTGCCGCTCAAGCACGATCTGTCCTATGGCGTATACCTGATCCATTCGCCGGTCATCCTGGCGTTCCTGACGCTGTTCGATCTCACGACCGGTTGGCCGCTGGCCTTGCTGGCGGGATCGGTAACTCTCGTTCTTGCATATGCCTCCTGGCGATTTGTCGAAGCGCCGGCGCTCAAGCAAAAGGCGTGGGTTTCGCGTTGGGTGTCGTTGCACATTCCGCGCCTAGGCAGCGGGCGAGGCGTCCAGAGTGAGGCTGCCGCGCGCTGTCATGAGCCGAGCAAAAATCTGACAGGGACAATCGAGGCCGGCGCAGCGGAATGACACGACACCAACACCGGAGCTGAGGTTCGAGGGTGATAGCGCCACGAGCGGGGCGGCAGTTTCGTCGAAAGGAGCAGAGCTGGTATGAGGAACGCCTACCATGATGACAAACGTCCGGACCCGGATCGGCAGCTGGATCTCTCCATCATTGTCGTGAGCTACAATACTCGCGAGATGACGCTCGACTGTCTGGCATCGATCGCCGCGGAGACAATCGGGACGAGATATGAGGTCATCGTCGTCGACAACAACTCCTCCGACCAGTCAGCTGCCGAAATTGCCCGTCAATTCCCCAACGTCCGTCTGATTGCGCTAGACAACAATATCGGCTTTGCGGCCGCCAACAATCTGGCCGCAAAACGGGCGCACGGCCGCCGATTGCTCCTGCTCAATCCAGACACCATCATACTCGATTGCGCGATCGATCGTCTCCTGGAATTCGCCGACGCAAATCCGTCCTTTCACGTCTGGGGCGGACGCACCGTCTTTCCGGACGGCAGCCTCAATCGCACCTCGTGCTTCCGAAAAATCAGTTTGTGGAATTTGTCGTGTTTCGCCCTGGGGCTCACCTATTTCGGTCGTCGCAATCCGATTTTCAATTCCGAGGCCTATGGCGGATGGGACCGAGATACCGCGCGGCACGTCGACATCGTTACGGGTTGTTTTCTGCTGATCGACCAGCTGCTGTGGGAGAGGCTCGGCGGGTTCGACCCGACGTTCTTCATGTACGGGGAGGAGGCCGACCTTTGCCATCGCGCACGATCGCTCGGTGCGCGGCCCGCGGTCACGCCTGAGGCCACCATCGTCCACTATGGCGGGGCATCGGACGTCGTGCCCGTCGACAAGAGGGTGAAGGTGTTCAAGGGAAGGGTCACCTTGATCAACCGGCATTTTGGCTGGCCGGCGCGAACGATCGGGCAGGTGCTGCACCTGATCGTGCCGCTCACACGCTGGTGCGGTTACGGCATGGCAGCCGCCCTGGCGCGGAACGTCGAATGGCAAAAGAATGCGGCGTACTGGGAAGCCGTCTGGAAGCGCCGGCGAGAGTGGGTCGGCGGTTACGAGGCGCAGAGGATCGGGCCGGCTGAGGCGTCGGGCTGTTTCCAGCGAGAAGAGCGATGAGATCAGATGGCGTCGCGGAACGCGCGCGGAGATGGCGAAGAGCCGGCAGCCTTGCGCTTGGCCGCAAGCACCGCTGGGGCGGAATTGTGCTCGACGCCGTCCGTGTCGCGGCTGCGGCCGCAGCGCTCCAAATTCCGGCGGCTGTGGCAGCGGAACCGAACAGCCCGTCCAAGCCGGCGTTCGCCTCCCAATGGCCCGACGCAAGCAACACGGGGCCGCCTCGTGATCTCGCGCTGAAGCCATCCGGACCGCTTGCGATTGCCGTGGCCGGCACGACGATTTCGGGATTGGACATTCAGGGCGGCGTCGTCGTCAACGCCGACAACGTAACTATCGAGATGTCCCGCATCTCGGGTAGCGTCTGGGCGGTTATCAGGATTGATCCGCATCGGACGGGTGTCGTCGTCAGGGATTGCACGATCGACGGCCAGGGTGCCGGCCCCGATGGAAATGGCAACCAGGGCATCATGGGACAGGGCACGTTCCAGCGCAACAACATCTCCAACGTCGAAAACGGTATCGTGCTGACCGGCAAGGGCAATCTGATCGAAGACAACTTTATTCACGATCTCAACGCCGGTGGGGCGCCTCACTACGATGGCGTCCAGATCGATGGCGGCATCTCGGACACGGTCATCCGGCACAACACGATCATCAATTCTCACGGCGCGGCCGGCGCCATCATGATCGACAACGAGTTTGGCCCGGTCTCCAACATCGTCATCGAAGGCAATCTTCTCGCTGGCGGCAGTTACACGATCTATTCGGACGCGAAGTTCAACGATAATCCGATCTCGGGCGTGTCGATCACCGGCAACCACATCGGTTCCGGACAGTATGGGCCCACCCTGTTTCGGAAAAACCAGCCCATCTATCTTCGGAACGCGACTGACGGCTGGCGACTGGTCCGCAATCTGAACTTCGGCAGCGTCGCGACGCAGGAGGCCATCAGATGAAGCGCCGGCGTGCTTCGCACCAACTGAAACGCTTGTCGGATCCAATGGCCCGGTCCGGCCGCTCCGGGGAGATCGCCTCATGAGCTATCCTGGCGGTGCTCTCCTCGCGGGGCAGCCGCGTATTCGCCCGGCGGCGTCCGGATTCCAATCGACCATTCCCCAACGGTCCAGTCTGGTCGTCCCGCTGCTTCTGATGGGCATCGTGTTGCCGTCGGGCGTCCAGGTGCTGATCGCCGGGGCAAAGCTGACGCCGACCAGGATAAGCCTCATGATCCTGCTGTTGCCGGCGGTTGCGCGGCTATTGCAGTCGGGCCGGCGGCTCTTGTTGTCGGACGGGCTCGCGGGGACGCTTGCGCTCGCCATGGTGGCGGCGGCTGGTTATGCCGCCGGACCTCAATCGGCGTTTTCCGCTGTTGCAGAGGCGCTCGACTTTGTCGGGGCATATTTTATCGCGCGAGCCTTCATTCTGCAGCCGTCGGTGGTCCAGCAGTTCATTCGTCTGATCAAGGCATTCACGGCGATTGCGATATGCGTTGCGTTGGCGGACGTGTTGACAGGGCATTGGATCGTCCGCGAGTTCATGGCGGCAATCATGCCGCAGCCTGAAGCGTTCGTGGACGACGGCACGTCGGGCGCAGATGGAGTACGAGCAGGTCTGCGACGCGCAATATCGACATTCGATCATCCTATTCTCTATGGCGTGTTCTGTTCGCTGGCTGCTGCCATCGTGCTGTTCTCGGCGACAAGCGCCATCAAGCGGCTGTCGTGGGCGTGTCTGTGCTTTTTCGGCGGATTGCTGTCGCTATCTTCGGCCGCCGTCATGGGGATAGTCCTGGTCATGTCGAGCTACGCCTACGACCGGTTGCTGTGTCGCTTCCCTTGGCGATGGCATCTCCTTTGGACCGGGGCGGGCGCGTTCCTGGTGGCCATCACCGTTATGACAAACAACCCTCTCAGCTGGCTGCTGTCACACGCAACCCTGGAGCCTCAAACCGGCTTCTATCGCCTCATGATCTGGGACGCCGTCTCGGCGCAGGTCTGGCAGTCGCCGCTCACGGGAGCCGGATTCGTGACGTTTGGCTATTATCTACTCGACCGTACCGTCGACAGCGTGTGGCTCGTCACGAGCCTTCATTACGGTGTACCGGTCACCATCCTGCTGATCGCTTTGAATCTCTCGGCGGTATTGCCTGTGCCCGGGCGTCGTCCAACCGAGATTCAGACGGGATTTACGATCGCCTGCATGGTCTTCCTGTTCACGGGTTTGACGGTCCATTTCTGGAATTACATGTGGACGTTTTGGGGCGTTTGCATCGGTGTGCGTGCTTCGCTCAGGGAATGGCAGATGTTGGGAGCGCAAGATGAGCAATTTTGACGTGGCATCATCGTCGATTGGGGGCATCAAGGGTCGTTTGCGACCTTATGTCTGGTCATTGCGCAGCGGGCTTCGGACGATCCGTTTCCTGTTCGGGCGATTTGAGAGAACCTGTTCAGTATGTGGATATCGAGGCCGCTTCTTCGCGTACGCAAATCCGCTGGCGTTGGGGATCAACTTCGATTCGCTCTGTCCGAATTGCCTATCGCACGAGCGGCACCGCTTGTTGGCGCTTTGCGACGCCGAGCAGAGCCTGTTTACGGGGAAGGATATCCTTCACTTCGCGCCAGAAAAGGGGCTCACGGACTATATCAAGGCGAGAACGCCGCGCAGTTACGTCACCTGCGAGTTCGGAGGCAAAGGCGCTGATCTCGACATCAATATCGAAAACATAGACCTCGAAAATGACAGGTTCGATTTGATCATATGCTGCCATATCCTAGAGCACGTGAACGATCGCCTGGCCATGCCCGAGCTCTTTCGGATCTTGCGCAAAGGTGGGACGCTGATCGCCATGATCCCGCTTATTGAGGGGTGGCAGGAAACGTTCGAGGATCGATCGAGGCAAAAAACAGAAGAAGATCGGATACTGTATTTCAACCAGCATGACCACGTCCGCTTCTTCGGTCGTGATTTCCGGCGTCGGCTCGAGCGAACGGGCTTCGTCGTCGACGAATATACGGCGGTCGAGCCGCGAGTCGCGCAATATGGGCTCATCCGCGGTGAGAAAGTCTTTTTGTGCCGGAAGACTTAGACGAAGCTGCTTTGACGTTGCCCGGCGAAATCAGGCTGCCCCGCTTTGTCACCGAAGCCCATTCACCACGTCATCCTGCATCGTGTCTTGCGCCGCCGGTAGGCGCGCATCTCGGCTAACGGAGCAGCACGGCAAATTCGAGCCGACTGTCGCGCCGCAGATTGCTGCAGAGACATTCCGCGCGTCGCATTTAATAATGCGCATTCATTGCTTGTTTATACATCCATTGGTTTATTTAATGTGCGCCGACGTTGGGCGGAGTCGGCCTTGAAGCCGCTACGACCGTTGCGACCGACGAGCGTGAAAGAATTTTTCTGTGAAGTGTGGCGCGCGCATGTTTTGCCGTCGTCTGATCGCCGCTAGAACGAAATCGCTTTTAATTTCCGTAACGTAGATTTCCGCGCTGTATTTCCGAAATAAGGAATCTGGCGGCGCTTGCGGCGAAATAACCTTAGCGGAGCCGTGGTGTTGTCAAAAAAAGGCCGTCTGCAGACGACCATTAACGCCGCGCAAGCACGGCACCTGACGTATCTCGATCTCGATTAAATCGAGGCTGCAAACTCGCAATAAGCGCTGGTGTCAATTAACGGGGATAATGCAGAGAAGACGGAGAGACTGTTTTGGCAACGACAACGAACGCATGGCCTGACGCGACGAACACCGGGGTGCCGGCGGGGGTAACCCTCACTCCTTCGGGAGATGTGATCATCACGCAGGCGGGAGCGGTGGTTTCCGGACTCAACATCACCGGCAGCGTCTACATCCGGGCGGACAATGTGACTCTTGAGAATTGCAAGATCACATCCGGCGGTTGGGCTGGAGTGACCATTGATTCCGGAGTTAAGGGCGCAGTCGTCCAGAATTGCACCATCGATGGCACCGGCCGTGCACCGGATGGCACTGGCAATCAGGGCATCATGGGAAGCGGCACGTTCATCGGGAACAACATCTTCAACGTGGAGAATGGCATCGTTCCGGGGAGCAACTCCGTTATCCAGGGCAACTACATCCACGATCTCCATGCAGGCGGATCGCCTCACTATGACGGCATCCAGATCGACGGAGGCCTTTCCAACATTCAGATCAGCGGCAACTCGATCATTAATCAGTGGGGGTGGACCTCGGCGGTCATGATCGACAACGACTTCGGGCCGGTCTCGAATGTCACTGTCACCAATAACCTGCTCACCGGTGGCGCCTACACCGTATACGCTGACTCCAACCTGGGCACTGCGTCGATTACCGGGGTGTCGTTCACCAACAATCACATGGGTGGCGCGCAATACGGTGACGCGTTGATCCGGGGGAATAACTCGGTGTTCTCGGGCAACTACACCGACGGCGCGGCGCTGGCATCGGCGCTCAATACGTCGGCAAATAGCGGTACCACGACCTCGCCGACCCCGGCTCCGGCCCCGGCCCCGGGCGCACCCGTCATCGCGTCGTGGTCGCCCGACACCGGTGTGGCGGGAGATGGAAACACCAACGCAAGCCAGATCACCTTGCACGGTACCGCCGCGGCTGGCAGCACCGTGAAGGTCTATGACGGCTCGACAC
Organism: Bradyrhizobium sp. SHOUNA76; assembly: GCF_023006445.1. Classification (NCBI taxonomy): domain Bacteria; kingdom Pseudomonadati; phylum Pseudomonadota; class Alphaproteobacteria; order Hyphomicrobiales; family Nitrobacteraceae; genus Bradyrhizobium; species Bradyrhizobium sp. SHOUNA76. The sequence goes on along the minus strand of NZ_JALBHA010000001.1, from coordinate 53,291 downwards.
AGATCGGTGCGGCGACTGCGACTTCGACCGGAACCTGGGACTACATCACCAAGGTCTTGACCGACGCGAAGCACACGTTGACGGCGACCGCGACCAACTCGTCGGGCCAGACCAGCGTGGCGTCGGCTGCGGTGGCTGTCACCGTCGACACCAAGGCGCCAGCTGCGCCGACGATCGCGAGCGACACCGTCAACTCGGCTAATCAGGTCGTTCTGTCGGGGGCCGCTGAAGCGAACAGCGCGATCAAGGTGTTCGACGGAACGAATCAGGTCGGGACTGCGACAACCAACTCGAGCGGTGCGTGGAGCGTCACGACGTCTGCGCTGTCGGGCGGTTCGCACGTCCTGACGGCAAAGGCGACCGACGCTGCCGGCAACGTCAGCGCTGCGTCGACGGCTGTAGATCCGGTCATTGGCTCTGGAACGACGACGGGCTCCGCCGGTTCGGGCACGTCCGGTTCGAGTTCGTCCGGTACGGGCACCTCCGGCACGGGCACCTCCGGCACGGGCACATCCGGTACAGGGACGTCGGGTACGGGCACATCGACCCCGACACCGCCCGCTGCGCCGAAGATCGCCTCGTTCTCCAGCGATACCGGCACCGCCGGTGATCACATCACGAGCGACAAAACGGTGACCCTGGGCGGGACTGCAGCTGCCAACAGCACGGTCAAAGTGCTCGACGGCACGACCCAGCTCGGCACTGCCACGGCGGATGCGAACGGAGCGTGGCACTACACGACCGTCGCACTGCCGGACGGCAAGCACAGCTTCACCGCGACCGACACGGTCTCTGGCGTCACCAGCAAGGCATCGACTGCGTTGGATGTCACGGTGGATAGCGCTGCCCCCGATGCTCCCGTCCTGTTGAGCGATCCGACCACGCATAACCGGGCAACGGTATCCGGTACGGCGGAGGCTGGGAGCTCGATCAAGCTCTATGAGGGCACGACCCTGCTCGGCTCGACGACCGTTGCAAGTGACGGCGACTGGAGTGTGACGACCCCGAATCTCAAGCACGGGTCCCACACCTTCACCGCGACCGCCACCGACGCGGCCGGCAACACCAGCGCCTTGTCGCAGCCGATCGATCCGCCGATTGGCTCGCATGGCGGCACCAAGGATGCCTCAACCGTCGAAGTTACCAATGTGCGCTCGCACTTGGATCACACCGCGACGATCAAGGGCACGGCCGATCCCAACAGCGAGATCAAGCTGTATGACGGCACGACCTCGGTCGGTTCGGCCACGACGGGTGCCGACGGCAAGTGGAGCTTCCAGACCTCCGACCTGTCGGGCAAGTCCCACGCCTTTACCGCGGAGCAGGTCGACACCACAGGTCACGTGGTCGGAACCAGCTCGGGCGAGGCGATCGTCGGGTCGGGCCGCAGCAACACGCTGACCGGCACCACCGGCAACGATGTCATGGTGGGCAAAGCGGGTGCGGATACGTTCTCGTTTGCGTCGAACTTCGGCCAGGACGTCATCAAGGACTTCGCTGCCCGTGGACCTGCTCACGACACGATCGAATTCAGCAAGAGCGTGTTCGACAGCTTTGCGAGCGTTCTCTCCCACGCGGCCCAATCAGGCCACGACGTCGTTATCGCGACGGGGAGCGACACCCTCACGCTGAAGAACACGCAACTCGACAAGCTGAACAGCCACGACTTCCACTTCGCGTAAGAGACGGGTCAGCCGCACAAGCTGATACTCAACAACTGCCTCGGGGGATCGCTTGGGGATCCCCCGACAAAGGCATCATTAAAGGGCAGGTGTCATGACTGACGTTGGACGGCGGGGGGTGATCCCCCCGCCTGCGAATCTTTACCGGATCCCACTTATGCATTTGTCGGGACTATGGTCGTCCAGGCACCAATTGGCGAACGATGCCGAACGGCCGACGTCGCGGCTGGTCGGCTGGGCAAGGCGCTGGGTTGACGCCCTGCGGCAGCGGGTCTTCGTCGCTCGCCTCCGACCGGCGGAGAACTATGACGAGCCGCAGTCAGAGATGTCGGCTTTCCTGCGGTCTTGCCGCCGGATTTTCTGGGCTCTCGCGGCCTTCAGTGGGATGAGCAATCTCCTCATGCTCACCGGCTCCTTCTTCATGCTGCAAGTCTATGATCGGGTGCTGCCTGGGCGCAGCATACCGACGCTGATCGCCTTGATGGTCCTGGCCGCGGTCCTCTACCTGTTTCAGGGTGGGCTCGACTTCGTCAGGAGCAGGATCAGCGCGCGAGTCGGCCGGTATTTCGATGAAAGGCTCGGCGTTCGCATATTCGACGCGCTTGTGCGCCTGCCCTTGAAGACCAGGGCCGATGGCGACGGCCTGCAGCCGGTGCGGGATCTTGATCAGGTCCGCAGCTTCCTGTCGAGCGGCGGGCCGACGGCGCTGTTCGATCTGCCGTGGATGCCGATCTATCTCGGCGTCTGCTTCCTCTTTCACTTCTGGATTGGCGTCACTGCGCTGGTCGGCGCGTTGGTGTTGATCGGCATTACCATGCTCACAGAAACCCGGACGCGGGGGCCGGCGAAGGCGTCCTCCCGCCTCGCAGTCTCGCGAACGGCACTCGCGCTCGAGGGCCGACGAAATGCGGAGGTTCTGCAGGCCATGGGCATGCGGCAACAGGCGGCGTTGCGGTGGCGCGATGTCAACGCGAAGTACCTCGCGGCTCATGAGCGGGCCAGCGATGTAGCAAACAGCCTCGGCGGCGCCTCCAAGATCTTCCGGGCAATCCTGCAGTCGCTGGTTCTTGCCGTTGGCGCAGTCCTTGTCATCAACCAGGAATCGACGGCCGGCATCATCATCGCCGGATCGATCCTCAGCGCGCGGGCCTTGGCGCCCGTCGAACTGGCCATTGCGAACTGGAAAGGGTTCGTCGCTGCGCGGCAGTCGGGACAACGGCTCGATGCTTTGCTGAAGCTTCTCCCCAGCGAGGAAGAACGGTTGGCATTGCCTCCTCCTGTTGAAGCTCTCACCGTCGAGCATCTCTGTATCGGCGCTCCGAACTCGGAGCGGCCCACCGTCAATGAAGTGTCGTTCCAACTGCGGCGCGGGCAGGCGGTTGGAATCATTGGGCCGAGCGGATCCGGCAAATCGACGCTGGCACGCGCGCTGGTGGGAGTATGGCCGAGCATTCGAGGCCGCATACGGCTGGACAACGCCGCACTCGATCATTGGTCTTCTGACGCCCTCGGCAAGCACATCGGGTACCTGCCTCAGGATGTGGAATTGTTCGACGGCAGCGTTGCAATGAACATTGCGCGGTTCGATCCGCAGGCGACCGCCGCCGCTGTTCTGGAGGCCGCGCATGCCGCGGGCGCGCACGATCTCATCCTCTCGTTTCCGGACGGCTACGGCACGAAGATCGGCGAGGGAGGATTGGCGCTGTCGGCGGGGCAGCGGCAGCGCATCGGGCTCGCACGCGCCTTCTACGGCAAACCGTTCCTGGTCGTGCTCGACGAGCCATCCTCGAATCTCGACGCCGAGGGCGAGGAGGCGCTGACCGAGGCGATCCTGAACGTACGCCGACGCGGCGGGATCGTCGTCGTGGTCGCCCATCGTCCGAAGGCGCTTGAAGGCGTCGATCATGTCTTGTGCCTCGGGGAAGGCAGAGTTCAGTCCTTCGGCAAGAGAGAGGAGGTCCTCAAGAAGGTCTTGCGAAATCCCGTGCCGCTCAAGGTGGTTGCGGAAGCTCAAGGAGGCAGCCGATGAACGGACAGGTGGCGCCGGCGATGCAGTCTATCCAGCGTTACATGATCGTCGGTATGATCATGTTCGGTCTGGTGACATTTGGGGTCGGCGGCTGGGCGACAACGAGCCAGTTGTCGGGCGCCGTGATCGCCCAGGGCGTGGTCGTGGTGGATTCGAGCGTCAAGAAGGTTCAGCACGCCACGGGTGGGATCGTGGGTGAGTTGCGTGTGCGCCAGGGTGATCGGGTCAATGCAGGCGACGTTTTGATCCGTCTCGACGAGACTCAGACGCTCGCCAATGCGACGATCGTCACGAACAGCATCGATGAGCTGCTCGCACGCCAGGCTCGTCTCGAGGCCGAGCGCGATGGTGCCGAGCAGCTCGTGTTTCCCAAGGTGCTGCTCGACCGAGCCAAGGAGAGTAACTCCGAAGCTAGCCGCGCAATCACTGCGGAGCGGAAGCTGTTCGACCTTCGCCGTCAGGCAAGGAGCGGGCAGAAAGCGCAGTTGCAGGAGAAAAGCGCGCAGCTGGAGAACGAAATCAAGGGCTATACGGGGCAGACCGAGGCCAAGCAGAAGGAAGTCGAATTCATCCGCCAGGAGCTGGAGGGCGTGCGCAGCCTCTGGCAGAAGAATCTGGTGCCGATCACGCGGCTCAATTCCCTCGAGCGCGACTCCGCGCGCATCGAAGGCGAGCGCAGCCAGTTGGCCGGCATGATTGCGCAATCGAAAGGCAAGATCTCCGAAATCGGTCTCCAGATCATTCAGATCGACCAGGACCTGCGGACGGAAGTCGGCAAGGACCTGATCGAAGCGCGCTCAAAGCTCTCCGAGCTGGGCGAGCGCAAGACTGCGGCGGTCGATCAATTGCATCGGATCGATATCAGGGCGCCACAGACCGGCCGCGTCCACGAGCTTAGCGTCCACACGGTCGGCGGGGTCATCTCACCCGGCGAGCAAATCATGCTGATCGTGCCTGACGCGGACTCGCTCGCCGTCGAGGTCAAGATCGCCCCGCGCGACATCGACCAGGTCTATGTGGGGCAGACCGCGACAATGCGTTTCGCTGCGTTTAACCAGAAGACCACTCCGGAGATCGATGGAGAGGTCAGCATGGTCTCGGCAGATATCACGCAGGATCAGCGCGCCGGCACAAGTTACTACACGGGTCGCATCCTGCTGAGGCCGGAGGAGCTGGCGAAGCTCGGCTCGGCCAAGCTGCTGCCAGGAATGCCGGTCGAGGTCTTCATCAAGACGGCTGGTCGGACTGCGCTGTCGTATCTGCTCAAGCCACTGCACGATCAGGCGGAGCGTGCATTCAAGGAGCGGTGAGTCTCGGTGCAAGCCGTGAGCAGCGCTTGACGAAACGCAAGCAGGCTGGCGCCCCTACACCTGGGGCGTCAGCGTTACTGCGCCCAGCCCCGCAGTAGATTGCGCGCCCATCGACCGATCGGCCGCGGTGAGTGTCTGTCGCGCCGTGCCGAGATCGCGGATTGCTCAAGTGACCGTCCGCTCAGCACGTCCATCCGCTTGGCGCGCAGGGTCGTCGCGACGACGAAGCCGAGTATTGAAGCTTCAGCTCCCACAATGACGAGCAGCTCAATTGGCATATGAAGTCAGTCCTGCTGCGAGGGCTGTGTTTGCGATTTGAGCATGGTGGGTAATTAAATCAATAAAATAATCTGCGATCGGAAAAAGGCCTGTCTCGCTTTGCGGTGGCGACGCCGGTTATCGGGGATCGCGCTTCGCACGGCTTGCAGGAAAAGAGCCAGCCTTGCCCGGTCTCTCGCTCCATTCTCGCTCCCTGGGTTGCAATCGTCGCTGACGCGAATTGGCCACCGCGTTTAAACGGAATAAATAATCTTGTTTTAATCGCGTAAATTAAATATAATTATATTGATTAAATAGCGAAGTGGTGATCTGCGCGATCGGCAGCGTTGTGCCGAGGTCCGCGTCGATCTGGCATTCGCAGGAGGATCGGCAAATGCAACGGACCTCAGGCTTGGTCATCGCGGCAGCCGTCGTGATCATCTTCGGGGGCGTTCAATGGGCCGGTGCGGCATTGCTGGCCGTGCCAAGGGTCCCCCAAACGGACCCTGCGCAGATCGAGCTGGGGCGTCCGGCTCTTCCGCCCCTCACTTACACCCTGTTTTGCCTGCGCTATGAGGCCGAATGCCGCCCGCGGCGGTTCTTTCGGGGCGGGTCGATCCGGTTGACTGAGGAGCGATGGGCGGAGCTGTGGGAGATCAATCGCAGGGTCAATCTCGCGATCGAGCCGGCCCGCAACGAGCTCGGTCTTGCGGGCGAGGCGTGGATCATCAATCCCGCTCGTGGCGATTGCAACGATTACGCGGTGAGCAAGCGTCACGAGCTGCTTCGGCGCGGCTGGCCGGCGCGCGTCCTGCTATTGAGCGAAGTCGTCGTCAGTTCCGGTGAACATCATCTGGTGCTGCTCGTACGTACCGGGAGCGGCGATCTCGTGCTCGACAATCTCACGCCGCAGGTAAAGCCGTGGTCGCGGACGACCTATCGCTGGGTTCGCGTGCAAAGTCCGGGCCGCGACGGGCTCTGGGTCACGATTGGACGAGAAGGGGTGTGAAGGACTGGCGTTAATGCCTCGATCCTTCCCTGGCCAGAACGGTTGCGCTTATTCATGAGCGCATTTGATCTGCTCGAGCGAAGCGAGCCTGTCTTCAAGCGCGACGATCCGGCGAAGAAGATCAAGCCGCGACAGCCCCAGGGTAGCGCGCGTCGATCCGATGACAGAAGCGGCAGCACATGGTTGCTCGGAGTTGGGAGGAAGGGCACTGAGCATCCGCAGGACGCCGTCGCCGGTCAGCACATCCACCCAGCCTTCGGAAGTTGACCGTCCTACGATCCGGCCTGGTACGCGGCCGATATAGCAGGGAGCATCAAGCCGCGGCAACGCGTTGGTGATGATGAGCCGCTGCCCGTCCAGGTGGGTGAAGGCACCGGGAAATGGCGGTGTTAAGCCGCGGATCAGCCGATCGATGGTGTCGGTAGGCTGGCGCCAGTCGATCTCTCCATCTTCCGGAACACGGGCGCAGCCATAGGAGGCATTGTCGGTATCTTGAGAGGTCCCTTGGTAGCCGGTGATCGCTCGTACGACGACCCCGCCGAGCTCACGTTCCAGAATCGCGTTGAGGCGCTCGTAGAGCGAGGTGACCGTGTCATTCGCGCCGATCGGAATGGCCTGCTGAAACAACAGATTGCCGCCATCAAGCTCCGGGATGACAAGATGAATGCTGATCCCGGCAGTCGTCTCGCCGTTGATGATTGCCCAATTGACGTTGGCGCGGCCGCGGTAATGGGGCAGAAGCGAATAGTGCACGTTGACGAAGCGACACAATGCGAGAATCTGCGGCGGGATGATCCGATCGAACGAAGAGATCACCACGGCCGCCGGGCGCACCTCTGCGATCACTTTCTGAAGCTGGTTCAAGTCCTGCATCGCCGTGACCGGGATGCCGCGATTGTTGGCAAACGACGCTAACGCGCTCGCGTCGGGCTGGTCCGGTCTCCGGAAGATCTGGGTCACGCGGCAGTGCGCAGCCAACGAGCGAAGCGCTGCGAAGCCCGTCGGCCCGTCCGCGAGGAGTACGACATCGGGCTGCGGGCGCTCCGTCATATCACCTCCGGCCATGGTACGAGCTGGGCGAAACCATCCTCTGTGACGGCACCGCCTCGGCGGACCCACTCGGCCGCGCGCAAACCGCCGGTCTGCAATCGTATGATCGGCTCGGGGCCAATCTCCGACAGCAGAATGCCCATATGGCCCTGGCCGACCGAGTGTGCAGGCCAGATCGCAAGACCATTGGCGGCCAGCACGGCTCGATCGATGTCGCCCCAGAACTGCACCACAACGGCGCCGTCGGGCGCGCATGCGGCGAGATGCGCAGCCTCCGCTTGGCCGACGCGCGGCGCGTCCGTTGGTTGCAAGGCGACAACGAAGGCGTCCCATGCGCCAGGATGAACTGCCGCAACGCTGTCGAAGGTCTTGACGTTCGCCCCCAGGCTTGCCAGCCCGGTGTGCAGCGGGGCAAGGAAGTCATTGTCGCAGAGCAAGCCGATTCTGCTGCCCAGGACCGCCAGCCCGCAATCGTGCAACTGCTTCACGGCGAGCGGGCCAAGGAATGAGAAGACGTCGATGGCGGGGTGTCGCTCGTTGACGCCGACCACCGGGATTTTGCGCCGTGCGCACGCTTCGATATCCAGGTCCTCGCGACGAAACTCCCAGGCCTCGAACATCAAGGCAATCACGGCGTCGCCGCGCAGCTGGTCGATCAGCGCAGCTGTAAGGGGACGGAGGTGGCCACTGTTGGTCACGATATCGACGCTGTGGAGCACCTCGTGGCTGATCTTTTCCAGAATCTCGATGCGGTCAGCGACGTCTAGGGGGGCCGCGATCTCGAAAGTCTCCCGTTTGACGTCGGTCACAGTCCCATGGCGGCCAGGTTTCGTGAACGCGTAGACGTGCTTGGCTCCGGCCATTGCAGCCAGGACGGGGGTCACGGCATACGCGCCAGTTGCAGCTTCGGTCAGTACAGTCATTCCCGACATGTCTAGTCCGGTTTCAGCGAGGGCGCGCTTCATCAGCATTCGCAGTCGAGCAGGCGAGAAGCCTGGCCTGCAAAGTGCGCTCGTGTCCGCATCGCCAGATCGCAATTGTTTGACTGAGGTGCCGATCGCAGTCATTGATGGGTCCCGCTGTTGCTGCTGGAAGGCGCCGGCTTCATCGTGTTCTCGACCGGCGCGCTCTGGATATCCAATCGCGCGCCGCCCGGAGCACGTTGTAGAGCGGATCGGGTATGACCGCGCGCAAGTGATCCTGCCAGCTCATTCGCTCGATCCATTGATCCTCGCCGGGTCGCGCCGCCCAATACTGCACTCGGCGTTCGCCCGATGCGGCGACGCGGCGCGTCGTCGTGTAGTAATAGGATGCGACGGAAAGGCGCATTCGACCAGGGGGACAGGAGACCGGGTCCGGAAGGCCGTGGAGAGTGGCACCGTGCGTCTCCCAGAGGATCATGGTGTTGAACCGCGGGAAGATGCGGCATCCGAGCGCTGACATGTCCGCAGGCCACAGTTCGAGGCTGCCGCCGTAGGATTCGGGCCAATCCCGATTGAGATAGATGAGCAGATTGACCCGGTGGAACAGTCCGGTCGTCGGGTGAATCTCGAAATCGCGATGGATCTTCGTGAAGCCTCCTGGCGGCGTTCGATGCACTCCCGCAAATTTGTGCGTCGGATCGGATTGAAGATCGCGAACACCAGTGACTGCCGAAATGAATTCTCGGAAGTGGGCGCTATCCACCAAGCTCAGCAGATGCTGGGTGGCCGGCCCCAATCCGTCTGATACCTCCTGCTTCACCAGGCGATCGGTGTTCGTGGTAATCAGACGAGCCTCTTGGAGGGCGGTGCATTCGGCCGCGACCATGTCCAACAGCTTCTCGGGAAAGGCGTCATTGACGACAATGTGCTGCCAAGGTTTTGCGGCTGCGTATTCGGCGCGCAGGGAGTTGGCTCGGGCAAAGAGGCCGCTCAACGAGTGAAGCTGGAAATCAACATGCAAATCCGCAGACTCCGGCTGCCGTGCCTGGAGCTAGGCCTCCAAGACCGTGGCCAAATTAAATAATACTATAAATAGGCCTGGAATTAAATGTCAAAATAAAATTACGAGCCTGCGCTTGAGCCCTGCACAAATATTCCAAATTTCATCTCCACAGGCCGCCAGCCGATGCAAGTCGGGATCGTAGACGCGAAATTCAAATCACGTGATTAACTTATTTAATTTGAGGGGGCGATGATTCTGCTGTACCTTGCTATTGGGCTGGATAGTAGCAGGACGAGCCGATGACCCAACTCGATACGGAAGGCGATGATCGTCGTGAATTCTTGAAGGCCTGCGGAAAATTCGCCGCTGTTACCCCTCCGACGGTGACGCTGTTGCTCTCCACCTCCTTGACCTCGGCCGCGATAGCCAGTTCGGGGGGCCATATTGTGCGTGGCAACAATGGCTTCGGCAATGGCGGCCGTGACGGCAGTCCTAACGGAAGATCGGACAGCGATCGGTAAATTCTGCGGTCCGATGGGCCGCCGCGGCGCGCCAGCGCTCAGCCGGTCCGGCGGCGTCTTTGTGCGGACGAGCGGTTGATCAGGAGATCGTTCAGCTTCTTGCCGGCGCGCAGCTGCGCTTTCAGCCAGCGCGGCTGCTTGCCGCGGCCGGACCAGGTTTCGGACGGGTTCTTCGGGTTCTGGTATTTCGGCAGCACCGGGGGGTACGGACGGCGCTGACGTTCCCCGGTCGGGGACGAAACGGCGGTCCCTTCAATCTTGCGCAGCCGCTCTTCCAGCTTGGCCTTTTCCGCGGTCATCCTGCGACTGAGAACGGTCGTGACCTCATCGTAAAGCCGCCACAGCTCGGCTGTGGTCAAGTTGGCCCAGTCACCCTTCTCCATGGAAGCCGTCCCCAGCTACTTCCGAACCGAAACAGGAGGGGCATTATCAGGTCATACCAGGGTTGGGCAAGCGTGATCCGAGCGCGCGGCGGCGCTTGTGTGCAGCGCAGTACTTGGTGCTAGCGGTTGAGACCGTGTCCCCGACCGCGCGGTCGTTTCCCAAGCGCCCTCCGTCCGGGGGGACGTCGCTTGGGCTCGAGCAATCGCTTCTCTGCTTTCAACACGCGACTACGTAAGTTCTGCAATTCGGTGAATTGAACGATGAGGGCCTTATGTGTTTGATGCAAAATCGCCGAAGAATACATGTGATCACCTACTCATTGCCAACGACGACCCGTGCCGATCATTGAGTTGCTGAATTGGCGAATCAGCTTCAAGCGCGGTACCGAGACTTCATCGGTTACTCCAGGGGCTACGATAAACCGCAGCCTTTGTCTGTCCTTGATTACCTGCCGTTGCTTTGATGAATAGTAATACTTTTTCACACCTCTCTTCCCGATGCGAGGGCTTCACGAACAGCCTCGCCTCAGTGAAACTTCGTCGAATGTTAGATTTGAATCGTGAATGTCCCTATATATCGTTCGTAATATCCGGCTCTAACTAAGGTAGTTGGATGTCGATCATAATAATAACCCTCCCGATCGGTACGCCGACGACATTCTTGGAGTGAATTTTCAGATCGATGCTATCAAAAATTGTAGATGAAACGTTCAATATCCCCGTGGAATTTGCGGTTTCTTATTTGCCGTTGAGCACCGCATTCTTACGGTGCTGCAAGCATTCTCTGGGCGAGCTACGGTAGCGTGGCCATCGAGCGTTGCCGCTAGGTGCTGTCTCAGACCTAAGACGCGACGCTATTGACGGGGCTGACTGGTTATAGACTCGCGCGTCTCAAAAGGGGGGATTAAACGGCCGCAAGGGGGGTTGTTAGCAATAGGCAGGGGAAGCATGCGCCGTACCAGAATTGTCATCGCTGATCGACATCCGATCGTCTTGCAAGGGATTAGGAGCGTTCTTGCGGCGCAGCGTGATTTTGCGGTCGTTGCTTCTTGCAGCGATGGCGCTAGCTGTATCGAGGCAATTCGATTTCTTGCGCCGGACGTCGCGCTTGTCGATGCTGCACTGCCCGACTTCAGTCGACAGCGGATCCTCGCTCCTACAAAGGCCGTCGGCCGCCGTGCTCCGATAATCTTTTTCACCGGTATGGCGGGCGACCATGAGTTACAAAGGCTGGCCTCGGACGGCGCCTGCATCGTCCTCTCGAAGGATTCGGGTGTGGAGATGCTGGTCGCAACTTTGCGGAAAGCTGCCCGGCGCCAAGCAGCAGCCCCAAGCACCGATCACGTCAGCGAGGAGCCCCACGCCGGTGAGAAGTCCCTGACACAGCTAACTGACCGGGAGCGGCAGATCATGCGGCTGGTATCGGAGGGGCTATCGAACAAGGAGATCGGGCGTCGGTTGAATCTTGCCGACGGTACGATCAAGGTCCATCTTCATCATATCTTTCAGAAGCTGGATATCAGCAATCGTACGGTTCTTGCGGCATTGGCGATTTCGCGAAACGAGCTGCATTCAGCACCAGGTGAGTTGGATTCCCCTGATCTTTTGCGTCAGGATCCGGCCAGCGCTGATTGACCGTGTCTGGCGTTTTCAGGAGTCTGCCGAAAGGCGGTCTATGGCGCTGCGAGATGCTCAATCATGTTGCGGCAGGCCCCTTCGGCCTCGGCCAACGTTCGAAAGGGCGAGCCGCCAATCTTGATTGCGGCTTGGTTGTTGTGGAGCGGACGCCAACTCGCCAGGTAGCCGGAGCGTCCGTGGAAGCCCGGACCTCCCGGGCTTCCGAAACTGATCACGAACGAGAAGCCGTGACTGTTCGCACTCCAGATCTCCATGTCCCGGACGGACCGATAGAATTGCAGTGGCATCGCAAGGGTCCATTGTAGCCGAGCCCGCGCCCGGTCGGTTAAATTAAAATTAACCAAATTAAATGCCGTAACGCAACTCAAATTTGCGCGTTGGCAGGGTGCCCCGGAAAACCGGGGGAAGACGCCGGAAATTGCCGGCGTTCTGTCCGGGGCACGCACGTTCAGCAAACTCTCACAAGGCCAAGAAAATTAGTGGTTGAGAATTCATTTAATATATAATACTGTAAATAATATTTTAAATCGAGGAGGCGCGTCGTGACCCGAGACGGCAACGAAGACGACGACCGGCGGGCATTTTTGAAAACCTGCGGAAGATTTGCAGCCGTGACGCCCCCTGTCATGACGCTGCTTCTGTCCACCTCCTTGAGTTCAAAAGCCATTGCACGTTCGGGCGGCTTGCACGGGGCGAGGCAAAGCGACAGCGGCCAGTCGTTCTTCGACAATAATCGGTCATCCGCGGCAGGGCCGGGGAGTTCCGGTGGCGGATCATCAGGGGGCGGGGGAGCACCTGGCGGTCGCCCTGCTGGATCTTCTCGTGCCGGCGGGACATCCGGCGGTGGATCCGGCGGTAGCGGCGAGTCCGGTGCTGGCGGAGGCAGTGCCAAAGGGCCCTTCGCAACCGGCGGCAGCTCTGGAATTCCAAGTGCAAATGGTGGGGTCGATTGCGCAGACGATGAGAACGAGGAAAGGCGCAAGGCCGATTGCCCCGGAGCTAATACGCGGATTTCCAGCGCAACCGAATCCAGCCGGTAAGATCTTTTCGGCCCATGAGGGAGCCCTATGGGCTGCTGTGCGGCCAAAGCCAGGTTGGGCCTTGCGCTCCGACAGGCCAAACGCGAGGCCGAAAGCACATCTGGCCAGCCGAGCCGCCTTGATTCACCGCCGTAACGGTCGCGTCGTTGTGACGAGCGTCCCAAGGCGAATGGATGACCCGAACCTTGATGTCTGGTTAGCTTCGGCCGGGAGCCAGCCATCGCTGCAACGTTCTTGAGCTCGCTCAGGATGCGGCAATTTGTAACGACCGAGTCTCGTGCACCTTTGCTGAACCGCGAGGGTGCATGTGCGAGTGGTTCGCGAAGCGCTTCGGTTCTACGAGCCTGTCCCGGCTATTCGGCTACCGGGCGAGCGGGAAGAGGGCCGCGCTAGATTCCCATGGCCGAGCCCGACCGCGCCGCGCGAGACTATCCGATCGATTCTGCGGCTCATGACCTTGTAGCACTCGCATGCCACGGCTTCGAGCCGCGGCCGATCAATCTCGAGCTGGCCGCGCCGATTGGATTTCAACGCCCTTGACGCGCGCATTGTGCACACGACATGCGTGACAGTGGTGCGGCGGACGCCCAGCAACTCCGACAATGTTTCTTGCGTCAGCGGGAGCAGATCAACTCCATTCGCACGATCGTGGATGTGAAGAAGCCAGCGCGCCAGGCGGGCTTCGACGGAATGCAGTGCATTGCAGGCCGCCGTGTACTGGAGTTGCGTCAACAACGACATCGTGAAGACCTGCACCATGGATGCGATTGCGGGGCTGCGATGTTGTGCTGTCAGGAATTGCGCAGGCGAGATCTGCAGCGCGGCCCCGGATATGCGGACGACCGCCGTCGCGGGCGCGGCGGATGCGCCAAACGCTGACGTCAAACCCACAGCGCCCTCGTGCCCGATTATCGCCGTAGCAACTGTCTGCCCGTTCGGCAGCCCCGTGATCGCCGCGATCGCACCGCTGAGGGGGAAGAGAAGATGTTCAATCTGTTCGCCCGATCGGACGAGCACGGAATCGCGTTCGATCACGACTTTCCGCAGATGGGGCGCAAGCAAAGCAAAATCCGCTGGTGGCAACCCTGCTAACAAACGATTACCAACTCTGGTCGCGTGGTCCATCATGGGATTGGCTCCCGACGGATGTTCGGCACTAGAACTCATGCCGATATGTCGTGCTGCTCTGCAGAGTGCCAGCTCAACAGCAAGCCAACCGACCACCAAAGATATGGTTCCCATAGCCAATGGCGAGCCTGCGTGGCTCGACGATCGCATGCCGCGGCGGAGATACTGTGCCTCTGGCTCCAGCTGGTGCCAGGCAGGACTACCGCGGACATCACAATTGATCGCATGACGAACGACAATTTGGCGTGTGCAAGGAAGCCGAACGTGGCGACCGCCCGTGCCGTCGACACGCAATGGCGATAGGTGCTCTCGTCATCTGGCCCGCTGATATCCTCGTTGAAGACGAGTTCGAGCGGCATCGCTTCAAGTTGAAGCCGAGGCTTGGGCGCCTTCACACGCTCGCGCCGCATGGGCCGTGCAGTCGCTGGGAGGCCTCAAGTTGGCATTCGCGCTCTGCTGGAGGCGTATCGCCCTTCGACATGCTTTCGCTAACGATCGCGCCGCAGGTCTAGTGTGAGGGACTGCAGTCAAACTTCTTGATCCTCCCGGTAACGTCAAACGAGAAAAGCGCACTCATGGCACCACTATTGGTGACGTACGAGATAATGGTCCCCTCGTGCGACGGATTGAGATCGCTCAACGTGCCCGCCGGATATTCTCGGAGGCGATCAATCCAATAGGCACGAAGTGCCTCGTGGCCGGTAATGGTTTTGACGCCCCCGCAGCCGCAGTGCACCACGGCATCTTCGGCATACATTTCTAAGATCGCCTCGATGTCGCCCGCGCGGTAAGCATCCAGCCAGTCAATGGCAATGGCCATTGGGTCAAATGGCATATTTCTCGCCTACATGCCGTGTAAGCTTGTGATTTTAGGTCGTTTTTGGCCCGCTAAGCCTCTTTTTCCTGCGCGATTAATTGTATTTTAATAATTCGGCTTGGCCTCGGCCATATGCCGAAGTACATAGATGGTCGGGCCGAGGCAGAGTCCATGTTAGACGTGTCTGTGAAGCAGAGACGGATCCGGCTTCTGATCGTAGATCGACAACCGATCGTTCTACAGGGGCTGAAGTCGGTGCTCGGGGCAGAGCAGGACTTCGACGTTGTCGCATCATGCAGCGATGGAACAAGCTGCCTCGAAGCAATTCGGAATTTGGCACCCGACGTCACGCTTGTTGCTGACAACCTGCCAGATCTGACGGTACCCGAGATCCTCGCGATTGCGAAAGCTGAGAATCTCTCCACGCGCTTGGTGTTGTTTACCGAGTCCGAAGCAGATCACGATCTAACCGCAGCTATTGCTGCTGGCGCCTCCAGCGTAATCTCGAAGCATGCTTCCTCCGACACTATGCTGCGATTGCTGCGCCTGATGACAAAGCGCAGCGATTCGCCCGAGCAATCCGATCTCTTGCCAGCCGACGAGGGAGCTGACGGCGGCGGCAAAGTTGAAACGATGCTGGAGCTGTTGACGCACCGGGAGCGTCAAATTGTACGACTAGTCTCAGAAGGAATGTCGAACAAGGAGATCGCGCGCCAGCTAAACGTTTCCCCAGGGACAGTCAAAGTACACCTCTACAACATATTTCAGAAGCTCGAAATTACCAACAGAACCGTGCTCGCTACCCTCGCGTTGTTGCAGCGCCCGTCCGGCTTCGGCCATCTTGCGCTGGTGTTCCTGGCGTTCGCAATTGCGGACGAACTCAAGGCGTCGGAAGCGCACGACGTGGATCCGGATGACGACAGCGTCGGTCGCGCGGGAGAGCATGCCGAATATGAGCCCTGGAAAAGAGCTATTCTCCGAACCCTCATGGTCGAGGAATCCGGCGAGACGCCCGCGCTCACCCAGAGGGACTTCCTTGCCAAGGCGAGCCTAGTCACGAACCCGGCGGCGCCAGTAGAAGCGCTGCGGCCGGCTGAGCAATCCGTAGGCTCGAAAGCGTGGAAAGACTACGGGCCAGTTGGATCGAGCACGCTCAATCTTCCTACGCCATTACTGCGGGGAGCCAGCGACCCACAGATCGGTGGTGACCCGACCGCGGAACATCAATTCCCGCGGCTTAATTCCACTTCGACGTTGATTCACGGAGGGTATGGCACCTTCGCCACTTTGACCGGTGCGTTGATTTACGCATTGAATGATCCCCATCTTGCGGTGCAATCGCATGACCCGGGCAAAGCGCCGATCGACAGCTTCGTGGTGGTCACCGCCGAAAATGCGACCACAAAACTGGCCGCGATCACCGATGCTGATACCAATGAGGTAGACGGCTCGCCCCCGGCTTTCCCTTTGCACGATTTGCGCCTGCCTGCCGCGCTTGTGACCACCGGCAACGAACGCGTTGCTGGAGAAGGCGTTTCGAGCCAAATGAGTCATGGCGCTGCGGATGACAACCTGCAAGGACCTTTTGGCTCACTGGACACTGGTCACGAGGCCGGTATTGGCGGAGATGGCCACGATCAACTGATGGGCGGCAACGTTGGCGAAAATGTTGTTTATCGCTCCGCGATCGATTCTAATTCGAGCTCTTCCCACTCTGGCTTCGATTTCGCATCTGGATCGAGCCGAATCAATCTTGCTGCTTTCGGAGCGCTTGCCTGGCTCCATTTGACGGCAGCAAGCAAGTCTATACCGCCGCATACCCTCGCTTGGATCTACGATCCCGCAACCAACGAAACGATCGTCTACGTGAACCCGACCGATCGAAGTCTTGATGTCGGGGACAGGGCCCTGCTCGAAATCCATCTGCAAGGGATTGTCTCCATTGCGGAGTCGGATTTCGTCGGCCAGCCGGAAGGCGCGGCTGTCGCGATCACCTTGGAGCAGTTCGAAGAAGCGCTGATTTCGGCGACCGCAAGCGATGAGACTGTTCTGAGTACGGACAGTGCCCATACAGTAATCGAGACGAGCGGGAGCACGCTCGGGACCGCTGGAGTTTGGAGCATTCTGGCCGACGACGGCTTGGGGTTCGAATTCGGGCAGGCTCGGACCGGCTTAGGGGGCGCGGCCAGGTTCAGAACCTTCAGCAGCGATTCGGCGGGTACAAGGGATGAGAGCGCTGACGGGTCCGGCGGGTCGCCTCATGTTTCACCGATCGTGCTTGTTCATAGCGCGGCAGTTGAAAATCTCACATCGAAGAATGAGCCCATTAATGAGGGGGCTGGCTCTGGCCTCTCAGCGGGCGGTAACTCACAGCACGCTCCGGAGCCAGGGTCTGCAGCGGAATTGACTGAAGCTGTCGTCATACGGGGGAATGGCGTCGGCAATGACAACGAGCATCATTCCCCCGCTTCGGACGCTTCGCGAGGGTCAGCGAAGACGGCAGAAGCAGATGGCGTGGAACGCGGCAATTCGGGACACCCAGCCTCGCCAAAACCACCGGAAGCAGTCGACCCTGGTGAGCCAGGCCTCGGTAGCCCGGGCCGCGGCAACTCACAGCACGCTTCGGAGCCAGGGTCTGCAAAGGCGGCAGCGGAGTTGACTGAAGCGAGCATCATCCGTGGGAATGGCGTCGGCCATGACAACGAGCATCATTCCCCCGCTTCGGACGCTTCGCGAGGGTCAGCGAAGACAGCAGAAGCAGATGGCGTGGAGCACGGCAATTCGGGACACTCAACGTCTGCAAGCGCGCCGGAAGCAGCCGACCCTGGTGAGCCAGGCCTCGGTAACCCGGGCCGCGGTAACTCACAGCACGCTTCGGAGCCAGGGTCTGCAAAGGCGGCAGCGGAGTTGACTGAAGCGGGCTTCATACGGGGGAATGGCGTCGGTCATGACAACGAGCATCATTCCCCCGCTTCGGACGCTTCGCGAGGGTCAGTGAAGACAGCAGAAGCAGATGGCGTGGAGCATGGCAATTCGGGACACTCAACGTCTGCAAGCGCACCGGAAGCAGCCGACCCTGGTGAGCCAGGCCTCAGTAACCCGGGCCGCGGTAACTCACAGCACGCTTCGGAGCCAGGGTCTGCAAAGGCGGCAGCGGAGTTGACTGAAGCGGGCATCATACGGGGGAATGGCGTCGGCCATGACAACGAGCATCACCCCCCCGCTTCGGACGCTTCGCGAGGGTCAGTGAAGACAGCAGAAGCAGATGGCGTGGAGCACGGCAATTCGGGGCACTCAACCTCTGCAGACGCACCGGAAGCAGCCAAGCCTGGTGGGCTAGGCGTCGCAAAGGCCGGTGGCGCGGGCGGCGATAACTCACAGCACGCTTCGGAGCCAGCGTCTGCGAAGGCGGCAG
Source organism: Bradyrhizobium sp. SHOUNA76 (assembly GCF_023006445.1). Classification (NCBI taxonomy): domain Bacteria; kingdom Pseudomonadati; phylum Pseudomonadota; class Alphaproteobacteria; order Hyphomicrobiales; family Nitrobacteraceae; genus Bradyrhizobium; species Bradyrhizobium sp. SHOUNA76. Next base: position 35,085 of record NZ_JALBHA010000001.1, on the reverse strand, counting down.
CGGAGTCGACTGAAGCGGGCTTCATACGGGGGAATGGCGTCGGTCATGACAACGAGCATCATCCCCCCGCTTCGGACGCTTCGCGAGGGTCAGCGAAGACAGCAGAAGCAGATGGCGTGGAGCACGGCAATTCAGGGCACTCAACCTCTGCAGACGCGCCGGACGCAGCTGATCTCGGTGAGCCAAGCGTCGCAAAGGCCGGTGGCGCGGGCAGCGATAACTCACAGCACGCTTCGGAGCCAGGGTCTGCGAAGGCAGCAGCGGAGTTGACTGAAGCTGGCATCATACGTGGGAATGGCGTCGGCCATGACAACGAGCATCATCCCCCTGCTTCGGACGCTTCGCGAGGGTCAGCGAAGACGGCGGAACCAGACAGCGAGAAACACGGCAATTCGGGGCACTCAGCGTCTGCAAACGCACCGGAAGCAGCTGAGCTCGGTGAGCCGAGCATTGCAACGGCTGGCATCACGGGCGGCGGTGGCTCACAGCACGCTTCAGAGCCAGGTCCTCCACACGCGGCCACAGAGTTGACTGAAGCTGGCTTCGCACCGGGAAATGGCGCCGAGCATCACGCTCCGGTTTTGGATGTTGCGGGAGCGTCAGCCGGGGAAGAGCCGACCGTCGTGGAGCACGGCAACTCCGGGCACGATTCACGCCGCTCTGAAGACGCACCGGAAGCAGCCGAGATGGTCGAACCAAGCGTCGCAAATGGCAGTAACGCCGGAAACTGGCCGCAGGCTGCGCAATCTGCTGCAACTGCCTTGGGACCCGTACAGCCGGCTAAAGTTGCCTCCGAAATTGGCGGCGCAGAACTGGCGTTTCGCTTCGATAGCTATGCAACTCCTCCCACATTCGTCGCGGTAGTTGAGGTTAATAACCCACTCGATCCGCACGTTTCGCTCGGTCAGGAAAAGGATCTCCACATCATCGGCAAATTGATCCCTAATGCACTGGACGAACACGCGGTTGCCCCCGTTCATAACCTTCCGCATCACGCCATTTTACCCGCGCCTCATGACGTGCTGATTTGAAGTGTTCCATCGTTGACTAAAGACGAGCAGGAGCGCGACCGCGAGGGCCCGATGTTGAGCAGGCTGCCGCCCGCGTCCATGGGTCGAGCGTGTCCAATTTGAGCCGGCGTTTCACAGTCTGTTGAGGCTCGGATCAATCCTCCGAAGACGAGCCTATTCTGCTTCTCTTTACCGCTCGTGAGGGCCGCCTTGCGCTTCCTGACCAGCGATCAGACTTATTCTGGTTGAACGGACCGTTCGCTTAGGCGATGGATGTCTGTCTTTAGCCGGACAGCAGAGAGAGGCGGCTTTTCATGCTCACTCCATCGGATACGTGGGGCGAAGCCAGCGAATCTTGGGGGTATTTGTTTTCCGTGGCGCCCATGATGGATTGGAGCGAGAGTTCAGTCTTAGAAGATGGTTTGCGAGTTGCGTGTGCGCGACGTGTGCACCGGAGATCAAGAAAAATGTCAGGAGGGCGCAACGAAATCCATGCGCACCGCCAGATATTTTGACGGCACTGTTTCCAGATTGTGATTGAATGCGTCTGGTTTCTCCGCAACGACTCGTTTCGAGTGCACCGCGCTTGCGCAGGAAATCCGGCGTGAGGATTTCGATCGACGTCGCCAGGCTCATTGCGCGGATTGGGCTCGCCAACGCCGCTAGACCGCAGAGGGACGATTTGTATAGTGAGCGAAAGGATAGCTCTACGGCTCCACATCAGCTGAGCTTCAACACCAGGTGAATCGTGTGCGGATCAAGCTTTGCTGAAGCGAAGCCCAACTTGTCGAACACGCTGCGCATCCGGGCGTTTTCCGGAAGAACCTCCGCCGTCAGCTCGGCCAGGTCGGCGCTGCGAGCGAGTGCAACGAGGGTACGGGCCAGCATCGAACCGATTCCGCGTCCCTGCCAGGCGTCCACCACCATGAAGGCCATCTCGGCACGTCCGGGTTCGAAGACGATGTAGCGGCCGCCTCCGACGATGGCATTTTGGCCGGCTTCCGTCGCAAGGACCACCAGCGCGACGTGGTTCCTGAAATCGACGTTCATGAAGAAGGCGCGTTCGCGATCGGAGAAGTGGTGCTTCGTCGCGAAGAACCGGCGCTGCAATGATCGGGCGCCGGTCTGTTCCACTGCGGCGAGCATGCCGGACTCATCCTCAGGGCGAAGCGCCCGGATTTCGACCTGACTTCCATCTGGTAAGTGCTCGCGTGCACTGTAGCTGGCGGCGTCCGACATCGCGGCTCCCGGTAAGGCAAACCGGCTCCGATAGGGCCCGGCGTCGGCTGATCAGGTCCCCGCGGCCCGTGGAGTGTTTGATCCAGATCAAGATTGTATCGCCAAGCTGCGAGCTACGCTTGCTGATAGTCTGACCTGGACGCCGCCTTGAAGACACTTCGCCAGCTTCTCACCGGAGAGGACGTGATCCAGCTCGTGATCCGGCTCGGATTGCTCGCTCTGCTGATCGTTTGGACGTTCTATCTGGTCCGTCCCTTCGTCACGATCCTGGTCTGGGCTCTCGTGCTCGCGGTCGCGTTCAATCCCGTCTTTGTTTTGCTCGCAAAGATCCTGGGCGGCCGGGCGAAGCTCGCCGCGGTCATTCTTACGGCCATCAATCTCGCGATCGTCATCGGGCCCGCGGCCTGGCTCGGACTCGGCGCGGTCGACGGGATCAGAGCTTTCGCCGGCGAGCTGGCGGCGGGCGATCTGGCCATTCCGTCGCCGCCCGCGACGATCAAGACCTGGCCGCTGATCGGAACGCAGCTCTACGATTTCTGGGATCAGGCCTCGACCAATCTCCGTTCGGTCCTGCAGCGGATTGTGCCTTATCTGAAGCCCTTTGCGGGCACGCTGCTTGGCGTCGCGGGCGATGCCGGCGTGGGCACGATCAAGTTCCTGCTATCGGTGGCGGTCGCCGGCGTCCTCTTTCCCTATGGACCGCAGCTCGTGACGGCGGGCAGGGAGTTCCTGTCACGGATCGTGCCCGAACAAAGCGAGCACTTCCTGGACCTGGCGGGCGCAACTATTCGCGCGGTATCCCAGGGCGTGATCGGCATCGCAGTCGTCCAGGCGCTGCTGGCCGGCATCGGATTCAAGCTGGCCGGCATCCCGATTGCTGGGCTGCTTGCCTTCGTCGTGCTGATGCTCTCCGTCGTGCAGATCGGCGCAGCCATCATCATGCTGCCGGTGATCATCTGGATCTGGACCGACAAAGACCTCGGCACGGCGTTGCTGCTGACGCTTTTTCTCGGAATCGTCAGCATTCTCGACAACATATTGAAACCTCTCGTGATGGGGCGCGGCCTGACGACGCCGACGCTCGTGATCCTCATCGGCGTGATCGGGGGCACGCTGGGGCACGGAATCGTCGGTCTCTTCATCGGGCCGATCATCCTGTCGGTGGCGTGGGAGCTCATGGTGGCCTGGATCAGGACCGACCGCGCCGTTCCGCAGCCGCAAGCATCGTCGACCGTTGACCTAAATCAACATCGGCCAACTCTGAGTGCCTTGGATGAAACCGCGCGACGATGAGGTACGGAACATGTCGATGGAGAAACCTACAGTGCCAAGCGGCCCGTTGTCGGGGCTTGTCGCCTCGGCCGTCGAATACATGGTCGATGCCAGCCAGCGGAGCGTCCTGTTCCTCGACATCATGCGCCGGCGCGGCGACCAGTACAGGGAGCACGTCGCGCAGACCGCGCCGCACGTCCTGCAATATGCCGCCGAATTGATCATCGACGGCCGCAAGCTGGACGAGCCCGTCAACTATGCGCTGGTTCGTATCATTCCGCCGAAAGGCGTCGAAATTGATCCCGAGCGGCGGCCGTTCGTCGTTGTCGATCCGCGCGCCGGCCACGGGCCGGGCATCGGCGGTTTCAAGGCCGACAGCGAGATCGGCGTTGCGATGAAGGCCGGGCATCCCTGCTACTTCGTCGGCTTCCTGCCGGAACCGATGCCGGGACAAACCATCGAGCGCATCGCACGGGCCGAAGCGTTGTTCGTCGAGAAGGTCATCAGCCTCCATCCCAAGGCTGACGGCAAGCCATGCGTGATCGGAAACTGCCAGGCTGGCTGGGCGGTCATGATCCTGGCGTCGCTGCGGCCGGAATTGTTCGGACCGCTCATTATTGCCGGGGCGCCGCTCGCCTATTGGGCGGGCGTGCACGGCAAGTATCCGATGCGCTATTCCGGTGGTCTGCTGGGCGGAAGCTGGCTGACGGCGATGACCTCCGATCTTGGCGCCGGGAAGTTCGACGGCGCCTGGCTGGTGCAGAATTTCGAGAGCCAAAATCCGTCGAATACGCTCTGGACCAAGCAATACAACGTCTATTCCAAGGTCGACACCGAGGCTGACCGCTATCTCGAATTCGAACGCTGGTGGGGTGGGCACGTCAACCTCAACGCCGAGGAAATACAGTTCATCGTCGATGAGCTTTTCATCGGTAATAATCTCGCCGCGGGCAAGATCGAGATGTCCGACGGCCAGAAGGTCGACTTGCGCAATATCCGATCGCCCATTCTCGTGTTCTGCTCCGAAGGCGACAATGTCACCCCGCCGCAGCAGGCGCTGGACTGGATCCTCGATTGCTATGCCGATGTCGACGAGATCCGGGCCTATGGGCAGACCATCGTCTACACCGTTCACAAGAGCATCGGCCATCTCGGCATCTTCGTCTCTGGCGGGGTTGCCAAGAAGGAGCACGCCGAGTTCTCCAGCAATATCGACCTGATCGACGTGCTGCCGCCGGGGCTCTACGAAGCGACGTTCGAGGCCAAGGGCGAGGAAACCACGAACTCCGATCTCGTCGTTGGTCAGTGGGTGATGCGCTGCGAGGCGCGGACGCTCGACGATATCCGCGCCATGGGTGGCAACTCCCCTGAGGACGAGCGGCGCTTCGCCGCCGCCAAGCGCGTCTCCGAGCTCAACCTTGCCGCCTACCAGAAGTTCGCGCGGCCCTGGATCAAGAACATGGTGACGCCGCAGATGGCGGACATGATGCGCAACTTGCATCCACTTCGGCTGCAATATGAGGCCGCGAGCAGTCAAAATCCATGGATGACGGCGGTGAAGTCGGCCGCCGAGGAGATCGAGGACAATCGCAAGCCGGCTTCCGCGGATAATCCTTTCGTCGCCTTCCAGGAGCAGATGTCCAAGCAGATTGTGCACGCGCTGGATAGCTGGCGCGATGCACAGGAAGCGCTGAGCGAAACGATCTTCCTCAACGTCTATGGCTCGCCAGCCTTGCAGGCGGCCGTCGGAATCGATCCGACGTCCGAACCATCCCGGCGGCGCGAGATGACGCCCGAGCATCGCGCGATGCTGGAGACGCGGATTGCGCAGCTGAAATCGACGATCGGCGAAGGCGGCCTGCGCGAGGCAGCCATCCGCAGCCTGCTCTATATCGGCTCAGCGCGCGGAATGGTCGATGAGCGCAGCATTGAGGCCTTGCGCCAGATCCGCCGGGACTACAGTGGACCGCGAATGACGTTGCCTGAGTTCAAGATGCTGGTTCGAGAGCAATTCTTCATGCTGCTGATCGACCGGGAAGGCGCCGTTGATGCCATCCGGAAGCTGTTGCCCGAGGATATGACCCAGCGGCGTGCCGCCTTCACGGCGATCAGCGAGGTGCTCTCCGCTAGCGGCGACATCACGGGCGAGCGCGCAAGAAGGTTGCAGCGTGTCGCCGCCTTGTTTGGCGTCGATGCCGGGGAGGGCGTGTCGAACGTCGCCCCTTTCGATCCAAAGGCGAAGGCGTCGTAAGGCTGTCTGAAAGGACCGGGAGCCAGATCATGTCAGCCGAAACGAGGCAAACACAGTCTCCCAGCAAGTACGATCGACTAATCGTCGCAGCAAAGGCCGTTCCGCCGCTTCCGACAATCGTGGTGCATCCCTGCGACGAAACCTCGCTGCGCGGCGCTGTCGACAGCGCGCAGGCAGGCATCATCCGCCCGATCCTGGTCGGGCCTGAAAACAGGATCAGGGATATCGCGGGAAAGCACGGCCTCGATATCGCCGGCTTCGAGATGGTCAACGCCGCTCACAGCGACGAAGCGGCCGCCAGAAGCGTCGAGCTCATTCACGCGGCCAAGGGCGAAATGCTGATGAAGGGCAGCCTGCATACCGACGAGCTGATGCGGGCCGTGACCGCGAAAGTGGGCGGCCTGCGCACCGACCGCCGCATCAGCCATGTATTCGTGATGGACGTGCCGGCCTATGCCGAAACCCTGTTTGTGACGGATGCGGCCATCAACATCTTTCCCGATCTCGATGCCAAGCGAGACATCATCCAGAACGCGATCGATCTCTACGTTCAGGCCGGCTTCGGCGTATCGCCGCGGGTGGCGATCCTTTCGGCGGTCGAGACCGTGACGTCCAAAATTCCATCGACTCTTGAAGCCGCGGCGCTCTGCAAGATGGCTGATCGCGGCCAGATTACCGGCGGCGTGCTCGACGGACCGCTGGCCTTCGACAACGCGATCGATATCGAGGCCGCGCGCATCAAGGGGATCAAATCGGAAGTGGCTGGCCGGGCGCAGATCCTTGTCGTGCCGGACCTCGAGGCCGGGAACATGCTGGCGAAGAATCTGGCCTATTTCGCCAAGGCCGATGGTGCGGGCCTCGTGCTCGGCGCCCGCGTTCCGGTCGTCCTGACCTCGCGCGCGGACTCGCCGCGTGCGCGGATGGCATCGTGCGCAGTGGCCTCGCTCTATGCCAACGCCAGGCGCCAACGTTCGCCAACAGTCGCCGCGTGACCGCCATGGATACGATCCTCGTCGTCAATGCCGGCTCCTCCAGCGTCAAGTTCCAGGTCTATTCTGTTGAAGGAGAAGGCAAGCTCCGGCGCCAGATCAAGGGCCAGGTCGACGGCATCGGCAGTCGTCCACGGTTGCGGGCGAGTGGCGCGAATGGCAATCCGATCGCCGATCGCGCTTACCCGATCGAGGCGGTGCCTGACGTTCCCGCCGCGATGGGCACGGCCGGCGAATGGTTGCGGGACGAACTTCGCATCCATCCGATCGCTGTCGGGCATCGCGTCGTGCATGGCGGTCCGGAATACGATCGGCCCGTGTTGATCGACCACGGCGTGGTTGCTCGTCTCGAACGCTTCGTGATGCTGGCCCCACTGCATCAGCCGCACAATTTGGCACCCATTCGTTCGATTCTTGCCGGTTTCCCAGCGCTTCCGCAGGTGGCCTGCTTCGACACCGCGTTTCATCGTACGCATGGCCCGCTCGCCGACCATTACGCAATCCCGCATCGGCTCCATGCCGAAGGCGTGCGGCGATACGGTTTTCACGGCTTGTCCTACGAGTATATCGCAAATGCCTTGCCGCAAATCGCGCCGGATATCGCCAAGGGTCGTGTGATCGTTGCCCATCTCGGCAGTGGCGCTTCGATGTGTGCGATGAGCCAGGGGCAGAGCGTCGAGAGCACGATGGGCTTTACCGCGCTTGATGGCCTTCCGATGGGAACGCGGCCCGGTCAGCTCGACCCCGGAGTCGTGCTATATCTGATCTCCGAGAAGGGGATGTCTGCCTCGAATGTGCAGGACTTCCTGTATCGCGACTGCGGATTGAAGGGGCTTTCGGGCGTCAGCAACGACATGCGCGAGTTGGAAGGCAGCTCGGACGCCAATGCGAAGCTGGCGATCGAGTATTTTGCCTACCGGATCGGTCTCAATGCCGGGATGCTCGCCGCCGCCCTGCAAGGCCTCGACGCCTTCGTCTTCACGGCCGGCATCGGCGAGAACTCCGCAACCCTTCGCGCGCGCGTGGTGGAGCAGCTCGGATGGCTCGGGGTTACGCTTGATCCGGCTGAGAACGCCCGAAATTCGAAGCTGATATCGCGCTCCGATAGCCGCATTCCCGTCTACGTCGTGCCGACCGACGAGGAACTGATGATCGCAAAGCACACGCTGTCGCTGCTGATGACCAAGCCGTCGACCAACCCGAGACAAGAGAGGGTGTCATGATTCCCGTGTTCCCGGATACCAAGGTTGCCCTGAAGGGAAAGAAGGGCCTTGTCGTGGGTATCGCCAACGATCAGTCGATCGCCTGGGGTTGCGCCAGGGCGTTTCGCGCGCTTGGAGCCGATCTTGCCGTCACCTATCTCAATGAGCGCGCTAAAAAGCATGTCGAGCCGCTGGCCCTGGCGCTGGATGCGCCGATCTTCATGCCACTGGACGTGATGGTAGAGGGGCAGACCGAACAGGTTTTCGAGCGGATCGCGAAGGAATGGGGGCAGCTCGATTTCGTGCTGCATTCGATCGCCTTCTCGCCGAAGGAGGCGCTGCATGGTCGCGTTGTGGACGTCGGCCGCGACGGCTTCCTCAAGACGATGGATGTCTCCTGCTGGTCGTTCCTACGGATGGCGCATCTCGCCGAGCCGCTGATGAAGAATGGCGGCACGCTGTTTACGATGACCTATTACGGCAGCCAGATGGTGGTGGAGAATTACAACATCATGGGCGTGGCGAAAGCGGCGCTTGAAGCCGCCGTTCGCTACGCTGCCGCCGAACTAGGGCCGAAAGGCATCCGTGTACACGCGATCTCACCCGGACCTCTGGCGACGCGCGCAGCATCAGGGATCCCCGAGTTCGACGAACTCATGGACAAGGCGCAGTCGAAGGCGCCGGCGCGCAGCCTGGTCAGCATCGACGATGTCGGCAATGCGACAGCGTTCCTGGCCCTCGACGGCGCCAAGCTGATCACCGGCGGCGTCCTCTACATCGATGGCGGCTATCATATCATCGACTGAGCGCGTTCAGCGATAGTGCAGGGCGATCAGCTCGGCGACGCATGCGGGCTTCTTGCCGCCTTCGACCTCGATCACGAGATGGTAGTTGACGCGGAGGCCGTCCGGTGGCACGTCCTCCGCCTCGGCAACCGTGATGCGGCCGCGCAACCTCGAACCCGCGGGCACCGGCGCCAGATAGCGTATCCTGTCGGCGCCGTAGTTCAGAGTGTTGCGCAGTCCCTTCAGCCCGATGACCGAACGGATAAACATCGGCGCCAGCGCGAGCGACAGCAGGCCGTGAGCGATCGTGGTTCCGCCCGGCAGCTCCTTCTTTGCCCGCTCCTGGTCGACATGGATCCATTGCTCGTCGCAGGTCGCTTCCGCAAACCGATTGATGCGATCCTGCGTCACCTCGATCCAGTCGCTGACGCCGATCTCGGTGCCGACAGCGGATTTGATCTCATCGAAGTCGCTGAATGTGCGCATGGTGCCGACCTGCTCAGATCTTCATTTCAGGGACTTTGTCGGGAACGGCCAGCTCAGCGTCGGTCACCGCCATCACCTCGCCGATGCCGACGCCGGGTGCGGTTTCGAGCAGAGTGGCCCTGCCGTCCGGGAAGCCAATGACCGCCATTTCGGTCACCACCAGGTTCACAGGCCGTACAGAAGTCAGCGGCAGCCAACATCTGGGAACGATCTTTGATTTCCCCTTCGCCGCGTGCTGCATGGCGACGATCACCCGCTTGGCTCCGCTGACGAGATCCATTGCGCCGCCCATTCCCGGCACCATCTTGCCGGGGATCATCCAGTTGGCGAGATGTCCCTCCGCGTCGACCTGAAGTCCGCCGAGGACGGTCACATCGACATGACCGCCGCGGATCAGTCCGAACGACATGGCGCTGTCGAAAGTGCTGGCGCCGGGCAGGGCGCTGATCGGGCGGCCGCCGGCGTCCGTTAGCGTCGGATGAGCCATGCCTTGCTCCGGAATCGGCCCCGTGCCGATCAAACCGTTTTCCGACTGAAAGAACACCTTGAGATCGGGAGGAACGTAGTTCGCGACCAGCGTCGGAATCCCGATACCGAGGTTGACGAGGTCGCCGCTCCTGAGCTCCTTGGCGACGCGTCGAGCAATGATGGTCTGTGCGTCCATGGAGATCACCCGTTCGTAATGAGGTAATCGACGAGTGGCGCCGGCGTGATAACATGGTCGGGCGCGATGACGCCAACGGGCACGATGTGCTCCGCGGTGACGATCACGGTATCGGCGGCCATCGCCATGATCGGATTGAAATTGCGCGAGGTGAGTGCATAGCTGAGATTGCCGAGGTAGTCGGCGAGGAAGGCGTGAACAAGCGCGAATTGCGCGCGCAATGCCGTCTCGAGCAGGAAGGGCCTGCCGTCGACTTCGATCTGGCGCTTGCCTTCTGCAACCAGTGTGCCGACGCCGGTCGGCGTCAGAACGCCGCCCAGTCCACATCCCCCCGCACGAATGCGCTCGACGAAGGTCCCTTGAGGCACGAGGTCGACGTTGATTTGATTGGCCAGCATTTGCTGCTGCGCTTTCGGATTGAGCCCGATATGCGTCGCGGTCAGACGCGAGACCAGGGCAGCGTCGAATAATTTTCCGACGCCTTTCCCCGGAATGGCAGCATCGTTGCAGATCAACGACAGATCGGACTTGCGCTGCCGGGTCACTTCGTCAATCAGGCGCTCCGGTGTTCCGACACCCATGAAGCCGCCGACCATGACGCTCGCGCCGGCCGGGATCATCGCGACTGCTTCTTCGACAGAAACGGCCTTCATGATTGGAGCTCCAGTCAACAGGCGATCAAAGGAAGGCGATTGAGAGACGAAATTGGCGGACGGTCGGCCGGCTCTATTGATCTGCGTCAAGGATTCTCATCGTTCCTGCCTGACGGTGATGCCGATGCTCTCAAGCGCGGCCGCCCATAGTTTGCGAACCTCGGCGTGACGCCGTTCCAGCGCCGTGCTGACAGCGTCCCGAAACGGCACGAGACTGTCACTCTTCAGCAAGAGAATTTGTGCCTGCAACAGCCGGCCGCTTTCGAATTCGATGCGGCGCAGGGCCAATACGAAGGGATCATTGACGTTCGCGTCGACCGGCAGCAGGGCCGCCGGTCGGATGCCGGCATGAATGGCATGTGCTCGTGTCGCGAGATCAATCGGAAGGGCGAGAGGCTGATTAATGATCCCCTCGACCGGCTCCGGGAGCCAGGCGGTCTCCCACGAGGCCGCCATGTAGGCCAAGGCCATGTCGGGCACCCAGGAGGTCGAGCGCTGCAACAGCGAGACAATCTCGGACTCGCGATAGAATTGGGCATTCAATTCGGTCTGCCAAGCGGCCTCGATCCGCATCGGCAGGGCGATTGCGTATTGTCGCGCCAAGGCGCCGTGAGCCGAGATCAGAAACGCGGCGATGCGTGTCTGCTGGAGTGATGGTATCCGGCCTTCCGAATCCAGCGGTCCAAGAAATCTGCTCATGGCGGCGCTGCCCGGATGGGAACGGCACGCAAATGATCATAGCCGGCCGGAAATGGCGCAAGCTCGCCACCAGGCTCCTCCGGCGCGATCCAGACTGCCCTGTTGCCATGCCAGCGCCCGGCGAGCACGTCATCGGCAAAGCGGGCGAGCAGGTCTGCCGTGAGCGCGCTCTTCTCGAGCGTGAAGGCGTGATAGGCCTTCGGAATGATCACGAGCGAGCTGTCGGGGATCTCGACGCGCAGGGTCTCGTGCAGGGCTCGCGGCGTCAGGAAGTCGAACTCGCCGTTCAGGATCATTGTCGGAACGGCGATCGTGGATAGGCGCGGCGTCAATGGCTCGAAATCGAGAAACGATTCCATCAGGTTCTGGAGCGCATAGAGATCGTTGACGAGCCAGCCCTGCCGCTTGACGCTGTCGAGCTTGTCGAGCAGGGGCTTCAGCCACTGGTCGGAGAGGTTCATCGGCAGCAGAAGGTCCTGGAGATAGCTTGTGCCCCCAAGGATCAGACCGGTCCGCAGTGCGTTGCCGAGCAAAAGCAGCTGCGGTGAGAGCTCGGCGAAGCAGCTCATTGGCACGAGGCCGGAGATGCGCTCGCCGTGCTCGATGGCGTATCGCAGCGCAATCAGCCCACCGAAACTGATGCCGCTCAGGAATATAGGGCCATCACCGAGTTCACCGATCAACAGGTGGAGCGCGGTCACCTGGTCGTCCTGGCTGATGAAGAGTGCCGGTTTGTCGGACTCGCCCTGGCCGAGCAAATCGAAGGTTGCGACGCGGAATCCTCGCGCGAGCAGAGCCTCGCGATAGGCTGACCAGAGCTCGGAGTATTGCGTGAGTCCGTTCACCAGCACATAGGCGGGCGCGTTCGCCGGCCCATCGAGCTCATAGCGGATCCGGTATGAGCCGAGACTGAGGCAGGGCATGCGGAAAACCGGCAGGTGTTCTGATGCTGCAATCTTGAGGCGCTGTTGAAGGATTCCCTTGCGTTAGATCAAAGCTCCTCAGGTCGCCCTCCCTAGCGTTTAGGCAAAACACCGCCAGGAGGACGTGCCATGATGACCGGGAGAGACGCCATGAAGCGTTGCTTCGTCAGTCTGATCGTGTTGCTGATCGGTACTGATCTCGCACTGGCGCAACCTTTGACGCGTCGCTCGTCGCAGGTGCAGCACGATGGCCTGAAGAAGACCTATGAGATCACCAATTTCCGCTTGGGTGGCAAGTACGATTTGTCCACGCCCGCCAAATGGGAGAACGGAGGGGAGGGCGGCGTCACGCTCGAATCCCTCGGCGGCGGCAAGCTCCGCACCGGCTACATCGCGATCGGCAACGCGCGGCGCAATGCAGCCGGCGAGATCACCAACGCCATCGTGATCAATTCCTACTATTCCGGCGATTCCACGGACATGTATGAACAGTGGGTCAAGGGCGCGGCGCTGTCGGGCGGCGTGCCGATCATTGGTCCGGGCCGGCCGATCGACACCGATCGCTACTACGTCATCATGGTCGATCCGCTCGGCACCTGGGGCGCCAGCAAGCCGTCCGATGGCCTCGGCATCAAATTTCCGCAGTACAGCTACTACGATATGGTGCAGGCCAATTACCGGCTGCTGCGGGACGAGCTGAAAGTTGCCCGCGTCGCGCTGGTGACCGGCGTCTCCATGGGCGGGACGCAGACCTATGTCTGGGGCGTGATGCATCCGGAGTACATTGGCGCGCTCATGCCCATCGGCGGGACCACGCAGTCGGACGGCGAGGATCCCGTCGGCAACTGGACGTTCCAGATGATGACGGCCGCCATCGAGTCCGATCCGGTCTGGCAGGCGACCAATGGCGACTACTACAAGCAGCCCAAGGAGAAGCATCCCATGCCGGGCGTTGCGTTCGGCTGGTCGATCCTGGGAATGACGGGCTATGATTTCGGCTTCCGCACGACCCAGAACTGGAGCGCAGTCCAGCCTGAAATCTTCTACTGGACGCCACCGAACGAGAAGGCGGCGCTGAATGTTATCAATCGTGCCAAGCTCTATGACGCCGTCGATCTCGTCTGGCGCAACCGGGTGGGCGAGACTCACAACGTAAATCCCTATCTCGGCCGCATCCAGGCACGGACGCTGGTGATGCACATCACCAATGACCTGTGGCTGAATTTCAAGCTGGCTCAGAAGGCCGTCGATCGCGTGCCGGGCGCGGATCTGATCGCGCAGGAGAGCCCGGTCGCTCATTACGGCGTGTTTCCGATCATCAACCAGCGCAAGAACGATCCAAAGTTCGTCGCCTTCATGGATGACGTGGCGGCCCTCGATCGCGCGCAGAAATTCGTCGACAAGAACTATCGGGTACCGGGTGTCGCAGAAGAAATCGACCCGAAGAAGTCGTTCTGGAAGGCCAATGTGACCTATCCCTATCCGGTCAAATTCGGCAGCGCCAAGGACAAGAGCGGCAACTCCTGGGAAATCGGATACATGGACGAGTACGCCGGGACCGACAGGGATCCGAAAGTGCTCGTCATCATCCACGGCAAGGGGGCGTTCGGCGGGCACTACGGCAATATCATGCAATACGCGTTGCGCAGCGGCCTGCGCGTGATCGTGCCAGACCTACCGCACTATGGAATGTCCGGTCCCGGCAATCTCGACAAGAGCCCGGCCCGTACGATGCAGGATATGCGCGAGGTGATCTATGACCTCGTCGTCAACCAGCTCGGCGTCAAGAAGGCTACCTATCTCGGCCACTCGCTGGGTGGCCAGTTTGTGATGGGCTACGCCCTGGCCTGGCCGGACGCGGTGCAAGGCCTTGCGCTCGAAGCGCCGTCGGGTCTCGAGGAATATCCGCGCGAGATCACCATTGCCAAGGGCAAGAAGGCGCGCCTGTTCGACGAGGCTTTCGGGCGTGATTTCGACAAGTGGAGGCAGACATGGGACCAAACCGGCATCCTGGCCGCTGAGAAGGCCCGTGATGAACAGAACATCCGGGACTTCTTCTACTTCAAGAAGCGCGATCCGGACACGGGCACGGTCTCGGCGGCCAAGAGCGGTTACTTCTTCAGCGACAGCGAATATGCCCGCCTGCACACCGAGCAGCGCGTCGGGCTGACTAAGGGCAATCCAAAGGAGCTGGAGCAGTGGTGCAACGTCTTCATCTACGACATCTACACGATCGGAGCGGAGCTGCAGCAGGATGACCCGAAGAGCCTCTACGAGCGGCTGCCCCAGATCAAGGCGCCGATCTTCCTGTCATTCGGTGACAAGGAACCGTTCATTCCGACCCCCGCGTTCAACGGTCTGACCGAGCTCGGGCGCGACGTCATCACGCCCTTCATGACGCGGATGACGAATGCCGGCAACCGGCCGATGCTCAAGATCTATCCGGAAACCGGTCACTTCATCCACACGGACAACCCGGTGGAATTCTCCGCCGACGTGGTTGATTTCGTCACCAAGGGGACCGTCGACACCTCCTCCCCGCTGGGCACCGACCGCATGATCAAGGGCGCGGTGGTCTCAGCCCTGCCAGTCGCGCCGACGCCGCCCGGTGCGGCGCCGACGGCTGGCCTCAACAAATAAGGCCGGTCCATGCCGAAGGTGCAGGCGGGCGAAATCGAGTTGGGCTGGCGGGAGTGGGGACGAGGCGACGTTACCGTCGTCTTCATCCACGGCAATCTCGCCAGCAAGGACTGGATCGAGCTCGCCGCGCCGATGTTTCCGAACGGGCTGCGGGTGGTCGCGATCGACTGGCGCGGCTGCGGCGAAAGCGACCGACCAAAGCCCGCTGCAGACTATGCCAACTATTCGATGCAGCAGCATGCGCAGGATATGCTGGCGGCCCTTGATAGGCTCGATATCGGATACTGCCACCTCGCCACCCATTCGACCGGTGGCATCATCGCAGCCCGCATGCTGCTGATGCAGCCTCGGCGCTTTGGTCGTGTGTTCGCACTCGATCCGGTCACGCCGCTGGGCATGTCCTTCAATGCCGACCAGATCGGCCTTTTCCGGGCAATGATGGCGAGCAAGGAACTGACAAGGACCGTGATGGCGACGGCCGCGACCTCGTTGTTCCTGCCGGATAGCATGACCCCGAATGCGATTCCCCGTTTCCGGGAAGGGCTCGGCGAAATTCAGGCTCTGTTCGACCGGATCATCGAGCAGACCTTCAGCGTCTCCGAGGGAATCTGGATCGGAACGCCTGTCAACCTCACCCGCGAGAGGGAGAGCCGCGAACTCGAACAGCGTATGCCCGATATCGGGCATTCGCACCTGGTGCTATGGGGCGAGTGGGACGGCTGGATTTTGCCCGCGGATCTTCACGCCATGGCGGAGGCGATGCCGGACTGCCGGCTCGTGATCGTGCCCGGCGTCGGGCATTCGATGAACCTCGAGCGGCCGGCTCTCTACGCCGGCTACTTCGGCGCCTGGTTCGGGGGGCTTGCGGCATAATCACGAGGAGCAACGTCATGGCAGAGATCAATCCATCCGCCGAGAATATCCGCGGGATGCTCACCGAAGCCCTTGGCCGGTTGAGAAAGGCCCATACGGAGTATTTTGATCTGCTGGAAAGGGGGCTCAGTTCCTCGCCGCTGCCGATAGCCGACCAGGCCAAGCAGTTTTGCAGTTTCATGCAGCGCAATGTCAACGCGACGTTCGATCTTGGCGATAAGCTTGTTCAAGCCAAGGACGCTCAGGACGCGCTCAAGCTTCAGTCCGAGTTCTTTCAGGGCCAGATGCAGGCCTTGACCGACCAGGCGAGGAGCGCCGGCGAGACCGCCATGAAGGCGGCAACCGGCATGTTCGGACAGAAGAACTGAGACTGCCGTGGGGCAGGGACAAGGCTATTGGCTCGCGGGCACTCGCGATTGATACGAGGTCACAAATGGCGGATACGACAAAGCTCTCGGTAGAGAAGGCGCTTGAGAAATTGCGAAGCAGCGATCAGGCAAAATCAAAAGATCAGCGGCGCGATGAAAGGACCGAGAAACTTAACGAGGAAATCAAGCGCATGAGAACGCAGAGATCGCGTCTCGATCATAAATCACGGACGCGCGGCTAGAAGATTGCCGCCGTCCGAGCCGCGCATCGAATTCGCTCCATTTTGACGGTGCTCAATGGAGACCAACGCCATGTCTGGCCAATTTGATCGTCGCATTTGGAAGGGGAGCACGACATGCAAAGCGTGCGAGAGTTGTTCCAGGCCGTGTTGCGGAACCGGCGAAAATGCGACTGAGGCCGGGGACTGCTAAATGGTGGTTCAATTCTTGGTCGGCTCAATCGTCAGCGTGATCAACATCGTGATCCACGCTCTGGTGACCGTTGCGGCCATCGGCATCGCCCGAGCCGTCGGGCTTCGGTATCTTGCGCGGCCAAGGCTGCCACTGATGGCCGTGATGGTTGCAACAGCGGCGGCGCTGATGGTGGCGCACACAATCGAGGTTCTGGTCTGGGCGTTGACTTACGCCATGATCGGCGCGGCCCCTGCCGGCAGCGACCTGCTTTATTTCGCTTTCGTCAACTACACCACGCTGGGATATGGCGATATCACTCCCGTGCAAGAATGGCGGCTGACGGGACCGATGACCGCGATGAACGGGATCCTGATGTTCGGCTGGTCAACCGCCGTTCTGTTCGAGGTCTTGCGCAAGACGCTCGACGATCTCGGAATGACCAAGCTGCCGGGTGCTCGGTGATTTGACGTTGACGATGTGAACCGGCAAGGGCGGACTCACCCCGGGAAAAGACTGCCGCTCAATGCTGCAGATCGAGACTGGCGAGCTCCTGCCGGTCCAGCAGCACGATTTGGCGCTGGGTATTGCCGATAAAGCCGAGGACGCCGAGATCATGCAGATGCGATATCGCACGCGAGACGGTCTCCAGTGTCAGGCCGAGATAATCGGCGATGTCGCGCCGGGACATCGGCAGTGCCATGACTTCGGATGCGGTCAGGCGCTTGTCCATTTCGAGCAGGAAGGCCGCCACCCGCTCCAGCGACGTCTTGCGACCGAGCAGGAGCATGTGGTCTTCCGCGTGCTGCAGATTGATTGTCGTCATGCTAAGCAGGTTGCGGGCCACCATCGCGTCGCTTTCGGCCACCAATTCAAGGCTTTGCCTTTTGACGAGCTGCACCGTGGTGTCCACGATCGCCTCGGCTGTAAACCGATGCTCGCTGCCGTTCTCCAGGCCAAAAATGTCGCCGGCAAGATGGAATGCGCCGATCTGGCGGCGACCGTCTGACAGCAGCTTGTAGCTTCGTACGGCACCAGACTTGACCTGATAGACATAGTCGGCAGGTTCCTTCTCCCCGTAGACCTCCGTTCCTTTTTTGTATGTAAATTCGTTTAAACAGATGATCGGATTCGAATCACTGGTCATTCCGAAGTCGTAGAGTGAATTGGGGCGGGGCAGGGGGGCGGTCTTTGTGCGCACCAGCATAGGCTGACTCCTCAACGTTGATCGCTGAATTGGTCTCAACCGAATATTTCATCGCAAGGAATGCGCGCCGTTCCACTCCCGCCGGGGTTGGTTTAAGACGAAGGAGGCATTTCAAACCATTGTCTCTAAGGGCATTGTACCAAAGGACAGTGGGGGCGAAGGCGTGCACGCAATGAGAATTCGTCCGCACTGAGAGGGCAGGATCTTCTTAAGGTCCTCTGTCCAATTCGCACATTTTCGCGATGCCTGATATCGTTCCTAGAGTTGACTGCACTTGCGTCTTTTCCCGCTGAATTGGCTCCACAGAGGCCAATCCGGGAGTCATTGCGGCTAAGAGGTAAAATTGCCCGGCCTCATTCACGTCGTAGACGACGACGTTTCGTTCCGAACGGCGATGGAACGCCGTCTCAAGCTTGCCGGCTATGACGTCGTCACCTATGCGTCTGCGCAGGATCTGCTCGATCTCTTGCCAGCCGAAGATAAGCCGGCATGCATCCTGCTTGACGTGCAGATACCGGGGCTGAGTGGGCCGGAGCTGCAAGCGCGTCTGCTCGAACTCGGTTCGACGCTGCCGATCGTCTTCCTCACCGGGCACGCCGATACGCAGACAACCGTGCGGGCCATCAAGGCCGGTGCGGAAGATTTTCTGACCAAGCCGGTGTCGTCAGAGGAGTTGATCAACGTGGTCGAGCGGGCCATGTCGCGCCATGAGATGGCGCGCGCGCAGCACGGCAAGCTCGTTGCGCTTCGTGCACTGGTCGCGTCGCTGACACCGCGAGAACGTCAGGTGTTCGACCTCATGGTGCGTGGCAAGATCAACAAGCAGATTGCCTACCAGCTCGGAACGACCGAGCGCACCGTGAAAGCTCACCGTCATCAGGTGATGGAAAAAATGCAGGTGCATTCGTTCGCGGAACTTGTTTCGGTCGCAGAGCGACTGGGAATGCTCGATCCAAACGGCGATGCGGGCAAGTAGCAGAAAATCATGTCGCTTGTCAGTCTGCGTAAGGTGAACCTGCACGTTGGTACAATGACATAGATTGTTGACAGGATGCCGCTGAAGGCGCGCAATGATGCTGGAGATCGTCGGCTGTCGAAGCAGAACCTAGCTCGCGGACAAGCCGTTGGTGTGACGATCGCCCAGCATATTTGTTGTACCGAAGAGGCCGACAATCGTGTCGATCCGAGAATCCGTCTTCGTCCTGGATGATGATCCATCGATGCGCATGAGCATCAAGCGACTGCTGCGAGAACACGGTTTTGGCGTGCTGCTGTTCGCCTCGGCGAAGGCGCTATTCGACCACGGTGATTTCGGAAACGTCATCTGCATCATCATCGACATCAATTTGAGCGATCAATCCGGGATTGCGGTGCGCAAGCGGCTTACGAACGAAGGCGTGATGGCCCCTGTCGTCTACATTACCGGCAATGACAGCGCGGCGAACCGCGCGGCGGCGATCGACTCAGGGTGCATCGCTTATCTGACCAAGCCATTTGCGGCGCACTCACTTATCGCGCCAATTGAGCAGGCCTGCGGCGGGATCATCTAGCGCGGCCGAGACGCTTATTCATCGACATACTGCTCGAACGTTTGCGCCGGTGCTCCCTTGTGCACGACAGAAAATTGCGCCAGCGGCAGTGACGTCGTCAGCGACAGAAGGTTGGAATCGACGACCTCCAGGACCAGCACTTTTCCTGATTCCAGCTCCTTGACGATTTTGGGATCGGCGACATCGGCTGCAATGCAGGCGTTGGTGACGCACCAGCTATAGGGTAGGCGGTAAGGGCTTCCTTGATCTACCGTCAGCTTGATGGGGTGCTGCAGATACATGCCGACCGGAACAAACAATTGCAGTCTGGCAGCGGGCTCGCCCTCGCGCTCGATCAGGTCCACGCGCACGGCGGTTTGACCGGTCGGGAAGGTGCCCGTGATTGAGGTCCGGCACAGCATCTTGGCGCCACCCGCCCTAAAGCAGAGTTTGCGCCAGTCTCCATAAGTGATGTCCTTTGCCTCGCGTTGGCCCCGGGTCGTCACCTCGGCGGGCTTCGCTGCTTGTGAATTTTGCCGTGTCGCGGCAACCGCCGAGAACGCTACGCCGGCAGTGACGACGACCAGCAAGCCCGACAAACAGTGACGTGCATAAGCCATGGCCACACCTCCTTGCGCCTAGTGCGGCGCGTCGAGAAATTTCGTCACCAGCGGCGACCAGATCGGAATGGCGTCCGGGGAGCCAATGAAGAAGTGTCCTTCATTGCCGAACGGCGGCATCAGATGGTACTCGGCCCTGCCGCCCGCGGCAGTGAAGGCGTCGTGCATGCGCTTGGACAGATCGGGGCCGAAAAACGTGTCGTTCTCGATATAGATCCACAGCATCGGCACGCGCGAAGTGCGGCCGAAATTCGCGGTCGCCTCGACGAGCTTGTCCGGCGCGCAATTGTTGTTCGGCTTGCCGTCGACACGGCCTCCGCGGCCGGCCGCGAAGGTGATGATCGCCTTCACCTGAGGCGGGTTGACGCTGGACAACGCAATGGAAGCCCAGCCGCCGGCGGATTGCCCAACGACAATGACATCCTTGGGCACAATGCGCTTCTCGGCCGCCAGATAGTCGATAATCCAGAGATCGACCTGCGCCACCGCCAGGCCGGCGTCGCGGAAATTAGGGTTGGTGCACTTGCCGACCTTGGAAAAGAACGGGCCGTAAATGCCGCGCTCGGGGATGTCGATGGCCGAGGCGCCATACCCCGTCCCCACGGGCGCCACCACCAGGTGGCCTCGTTTTGCGAACCATTTGGCGGCGTCGCGGAATTCCACCAACGGAAAGAAGCTGCGGTCAGTCGGATTGAGTGAGACTCCGTGGTTCATGATGACGAGCGGGAATGGACCGTCGCCGACCGGACGTACCAGGTAGGCGAACATTGGTAGCGGTAGTGGCAGCGCCCAGATCTCCTCCTGGATGGGGACATCTTTCTCCGCGCGTGCGGTCGTCGTGAAAGCGGCCAGCACCAGCAACATGGCCGCGAACCACCCGAGCGCCGGGCTGACTGGTTGCCGCATTGCGGGTCTCCTCATCCGGTGTAGGTGGCGGCCACGATGATCGGACCGAGTACGGTCAGCACCACGTTTCCGACCGCGTACGGGACGGCGACGCCGAGCACCGGCGTCTGGCTCTCAGCGACGTCGCAGGCACCGGTCACGGCGGCATCGACGGTCATGGCGCCGGCCAGCGCGCCGCAGGTGATGACAGGGTTCATGCGCAGCACGTGACGTGCAAACAGCGTCGCGACGATCAGAGGTACGATGGTGATGACAAGGCCCATGCCGACAAGAAGCAGCCCGTGGGCCTGGATCGCAGCCCAGGCGGCGGCGCCGTTGCCAAGCCCGATCGCCGCGATGAAGCCGCCGAGCCCGAGATCGCTCAGGGTCTGCTGCGCAGCCGGCGGCATTGCTCCCATGGTCGGCTTGCGCGACCGCAGCCAGCCGCAGAAAAGGCCTGCAATCAGCGCGCCGCCGCCGCCGCCGAGCGAGAGGGCGATGCCGCCGATCCTGAAGCTGACGAGCCCTGCAAGCAGGCCGGCCGCAATGCCGATCGCGAGAAATGCGATGTCGGTGCGATCGCCCGAACGTAGGATCTGGCCAATGGCCGTTGCGGCACGCTCGATGTTGCGCGTACCGCCGACCAGGGTCATGACGTCGCCGACATAGATCCGCGTGTCCGCGCTCAAAGGCACCGCTCGGCCCATACGGGTGAGGTCGCGTAGAAAGACACCCCGAGCGTCGGTGCCGACGCGGGAGGCGATCTCCTGGATTGAGCGGCCGTGGAGATGGCGATTGTCCACGAGCACCTCGAGCACGTTGCCCGGCATCGTCTTCAGGATCTCGTCGGCATCGATCTCGGTGCCGATGATCGGCTTCGCCGCGACAATGGCAGCAGTGCGACCGGCGAGGACGATGTCGTCGCCGGCTTCGAGCACAGTTTCGAGATGCGGTTCGATGTCCGCGCGCCTGCGGACGATGCGCTCGACGACCGTGCGACTTCCGATCTCTTCCTCGATCGACCGGACGGTGCGGCCGGCGGCTGTGGTCACGCGGTAGGCGCGCGCTTGGAACTTGCGGTAGGAGAGATTTTCGCTTTTGGGCGGATCGCCGCCGGCAAGCTCTGCCTCGAGCTTCTTGGCCTCCACCTTCAGATCGATCCCCATCAGCTTGGGGGCGACGAAGGGGACGAACAGTAGTGTCAGGATATAGCCGAGGACATAGGTGACGGCATAACCCGCCGCGATGTTCGCCTCCTGCTGACTGAGCACATCCTTGGGCAGGCCGAGCTGGGCCAGGGCGCCCGACGCGGTGCCGATGACCGAGGATTGCGTCAGTGCTCCGGCCGCGATTCCGGAGGCGGTGCCAGGATCGAGCCGGAAGCCGTGCGCGAACAACAAGACGACCGCGAGACCCGTGCTCCCCAGCACCAGCGCCAGGGCGACCTGGGCGAGGGTGCGGAAGCTCAAGGAAGCGAAGAATTCCGGTCCCGACCGATAGCCGATCGTGAACACGAACAGGCTGAACAGGATGACGCGCAAGAGCGACGGAAACGTGAACGTTCCGAGCTGCCCCATCAGCACCGCGACGACCAGGATACAGGCGGTGGTCCCTATCGAGAAGCCGCGAACCCTAATGCGGCCGAGGATCGTGCCGATGGCGACCGCCAGCAGCAGGAATATCTCCGGAGCGGTGGTGATGATCCACCTGACGGTGTCCATGTGGCAATCCCCGGCGCTTTGGCCTGATATGATTTGCGGCGCGGAGCGATTGCTTGATCCAGATCAAGCCCGGTTGGCGACGGGATGCCGCTATGAATTCATGCAGCTATTGCGACAGCCGTCATTGCTGACATGAGCACCCTGGACGTCGCAGCCGGCGTGGTGCGCCGCGAGGAGACCGTCGAGGTGGTGCTGCTGCTGGCCTTTGCCGGCGGCTATATCGACGCCTATACCTGGATCATCCATGGCGTATTGGCGAACGCCCAGACCGCCAATCTGATATTTCTCTGGGGCTACGCGACCGCCGGGAATTGGGCGAAGGCGCTTCACTTCGTGCCGCCGATCTTCGCCTTCGCAGTAGGCATCGTCATCGCGGCATGGCTCCGTCGCGCCACCGGCGAACGAGCTGGCGCGGTCAGCATCTTGATCGAGATCCTGTTGTTGGCTTCAATCGGCATTGTGCACAACCGGATGCCTGATCTTGCAGGTACGCTCGGTATTTCGCTCGTCGCCGCGATGCAGACCGCCATCTTCACCAAGGTCGAAGGCGTCGTTTGCAGCACCGTGATGATCACGGGCAATATGCGCCAGGCGGTCGAGAATGTGTTTGCAGTAACATCTGGCAACGCGGCGGTCGGAACACTGCGCCGCTCAGGCATCTTCGCCGCCTTGTGCGCCGTGTTTGGCTTTGGCGCGGCGGTCGGCGCCTTAGCCACCAAAAGCATCCCCGATCTCGCGCTCGGCATTCCCGTGGTTGCATTGCTCGGCGTATTGCTGCGATGCGAGGCGACGCCCCGCGAGGTGGCGTCGTGAACGCGCCAGGTGACCTCGGTTGGACGCGGTTCTTTCCGCCGTTCGGCTGGCTTGCCGCCTATCGGCGCGAATGGCTTCCCTCCGACGCCGTCGCCGGCATCACGCTGGCCGCCTACGCCATCCCGGTTTCGCTCGCCTATGCTGCGCTGGCAGGCCTGCCGCCACAGGTCGGAGTCTACGGCTACATGCTCGGAGGCATCGGCTATGCCTTGCTTGGATCATCGCGGCAGCTCGCGATCGGTCCAACCTCAGCGATTTCCCTGATGATTGCGGGCTCCGTCGGCGCACTCGCCGGCGGCGATGCGGTGCGCTATGCGCAGATCGCGAGCCTTGCTGCCTTTGCCGTGGCAGTGCTGTGCTTCATTGCCTGGCTGTTCAAGCTGAGTGTGCTCGTCTGCCTCGTCAGCGACAGTATTCTGGTCGGCTTCAAGGCCGGTGCGGGGCTCACCATCATCATGAGCCAGTTGCCGAGCCTGCTCGGGGTTGCCGGCGGCGGCCATGATTTCTTCGACCGCACCGTCAAGCTGATGGGGCAGCTCGGCGATATCGCTCCGCTTGTGCTTGCGATCGGCACGTTTGCCGTGTTGTTGCTCCTGCTCGGAGAGCGGCTGCTGCCGGGCAAGCCGGTCGGAATCACCATCGTGGCGCTGGCAATCCTGGCCGCTTCGCTGCTGGGCCTTCCGGCGCTCGGTGTGCCCGTCACAGGGAAGATACCCGAGGGGCTGCCGGTACTGGGGATGCCCACATTCGGGCTGCTGGAGTTCGACGATCTGTTCCCGCTCGCCGCCGGATGTGTGCTGCTGGCCTATATCGAAGGCGTTTCGGCTGCCCGCAGCTTTGCAGCGAAGCACGGCTATCCTCTCGACGTCAGGCAGGAGTTTTTGGGGTTGGGGGCCGCGAATCTTGCGGCCGCCTTTGGCCATGGCTACCCCGTCGCCGGCGGCCTGTCGCAATCCGCAGTGAACGACAGCGCCGGCGCACGAACGCCGCTGGCGCTGGTGATCTGCTCGGTGACGCTGGGGCTGTGCCTCCTGTTCTTCACCGGGCTCTTGACCAACCTGCCCAAGGCGGTGCTCGCGGCCATTGTCTTTGCCGCGGTGTACAAGCTCGTGGATATCCGCGCGCTGCTACGGATGTGGCAGGTCAGCCGCATCGACTTCTGTGCCGCATCGATCGCGCTCGTCTCTGTGTTGCTACTGGGGATCCTGCAAGGCGTCCTGCTGGCATCGATCGCATCGATCTTCCTGTTGCTGGCACGGGCCTCGCGGCCCAATGTGGCATTCCTGGGCCGGCTGCCGGGTAGCGGCCGCTATTCCGACAGCGCGCGGCACGAAGACGTCGAGCCCCTGGCCGGTATCCTCGCGTTCCGCCCGGAGGCTTCACTGCTCTATATCAATGTCGGAACGATCCTCGAGGCAGTCCTGATCGAGCTCCGGCGATCGCCGGACATTCGGTTGGTGGCCTGCGATCTTTCGGCATCGCCCTATATCGATCTCGCTGGCGCGCGCATGCTGCACGATCTGTACGACGAACTCGCCGTGCGTGAGGTCACGTTCTGTATCGTCGGCGCGCATGCGCAGCTCCGCGACCTGCTACGGGCCGAAGGGCTCGCGGAAAAGACCGACAGCGGCCAGTGGCTACGCTCGCTCGACAGCGTCTTGGGCGATGTCAGGCGGGCCTGACGCTGTCGCGCTGCGCTGCCAACGGTCTCGTCAGGGCTAATCAGAATGCGCACGACCGTTGACTTGGATCAATGGAGCGACCGCCACCGTACTCACGATCCCGCATCACCTTTGCTCCAAGGGATCGGGAGAGACGCATGTCCAAGGACACCAAACTCGCGCAAAAGCGCATCGACCAGTTCTTTTCGGGGCCGGGGGCACGGGCGGACGACTGGCGTGATCTCGTGGAGGCTGCCAAGACTTGGGCGCGGATGGGTAATCGCGCGGCTTACGATGCGGCGCTGGCCGATCTCTGCATCATCGAGGAATTTCACGGCTATCCCGGTCTGCAATTGATGGCGGCGCTGCGGGAAGCTGCCGCCGCCGGCGACGGAGCGACCTCGTTCGCCCTTGCGACGAGGATTGCCCAGGCGCTGGCCACGCGGTCCTTCCGCCAGCATGCTGGCGACTGGAGCGCCAAGGATGATGGCAATGGCGATGCCCCCGAACTGGTGCCGCCGAGCTTCGGCGCGCACGCGGCGCGCCGGCCCTATTTCGAGACCCTGATCGTGACCGGTGTGTCACCCACCCAGTGGCCGGCTCTCGCCGCCGAATGGCGCAAGCTGCGGCGTCCGGTCGACGCCTTCGTCTATGAACCTGTCATCGTCGGCAGCCTGGAGGATGCTTTCTGCGCCACGATGCTCAATCCGAACATCGGAGCAGTCATCATCAACGAAGGTTTTGGCCTGCGTTCGCGGCATAACGCGCCGGTGCTGCGTTCGATCATGGCCACAGCCGGTCTGAACGACGAAACCGACGGGTCGGCGCTGCGCCTCGCCCAGATCATCAAGCACGTCAGGCCCGAGCTCGATCTCTACATGATCTCGAATCGCGACGTGGAAGAGCTCGCCGGCAATTCCGAGGCGGACGTGGTTCGGCGCATCTTCTATTCCGTCGAAGAACTTCTGGAGCTGCACCTGTCGATCCTCGAAGGTATCCAGGATCGCTACGACACGCCGTTCTTCGACAATCTGAAGAAGTACGCCCAGCGCCCGATCGGCACGTTCCACGCGCTGCCGATCGCTCGCGGCAAATCCATCTTCAAGTCCGACTGGATCCGCGACATGGGCGAATTCTATGGCCCGAACCTGTTCCTCGCCGAGAGCAGCGCCACCACCGGTGGCCTCGACAGCATGCTCGAGCCGACCGGCAACATCAAGAAGGCGCAAGAGAAGGCGGCGAGGGCGCTCGGCGCCGACCGGGTCTTCTTTGTCACCAACGGCACCTCGACGTCGAACAAGATGGCGGTGCAGGCGCTGCTCGCGCCCGGCGACATCGCAATCGTCGATCGCAACTGCCACAAGTCGCATCACTACGGAATGGTGCTGGCCGGAGCGCAACCGCTCTATGTCGAAGCGTTCCCGATGACGGAATATTCGATGTATGGCGCGGTGCCGCTGAAGACGATCAAGCAGGCGCTGCTCGGGGCCAAGGCCGACGGCCGGCTCGACCGCGTCAAACTGCTCGACCTGACCAACTGCACGTTCGACGGTCACATCTACAACACCCGCCGGGTAATGGAGGAATGTCTCGCGATCAAGCCGGACCTGATCTTCCTCTGGGACGAAGCCTGGTTCGGCTTCGCGCGCTTCTCGCCGTTCCTGCGCCGCCGCACCGGTCTCGGCGCCGCCAACGAGATCGAGGCGTGGATGCGCGATCCGAAGTCGGTCGCGGCCTATGAGAAGCAGCAGACCGAGCTCGGCAAAAATCCATCCGACGAGGTGCTGCTCAAGACCCGGCTCATCCCCGACCCGAGGCAAATCCGCCTGCGCGTTTACCAGACCAACTCGACCCACAAGTCGATGTCGGCGATCCGCCAGGGCTCGATGCTTTCGGTCAAGGACGTCGAATTCCACACGGTGGAACAGCAGTTCAAGGAAGCGGTGTTTACCCATGCCTCGACCAGCCCGAACCAGCAGCTGATCGCCAGCCTCGACATCTCGCGGCGGCAGATGGAGCTGGAGGGCTATGGCCTCGTCGCCAATGCGATCGAAATCGCGTTCGCGATCCGCCAGGCGGTTAACAACAATCCGCTGATCTCGAAATACTTCCGCATCCTCGGTGCCGACGCCATGGTGCCGGCACAATACCGCCAGAGTGGGTTCACTGACTTTCTCGCCCCAGGCGTCAACTGGGCGAATACGCTCAAGAGCCTGGACGACGACGAGTTCTGCCTCGACCCGACCCGCATGACGCTGGTGTGCGGCATGGCCGGCTATGACGGCACGCAGTTCAAGGGCATTCTCGCCAACGAGTATAACATCCAGGTCAACAAGACCTCGCGCAACTCGGTCCTGGTCCAGTCCAACATCAACAACACCCGCAGCGACGTTGCACATCTCATTCGCGTCCTCGCCGAGGTCGCGGGCGAGATCGACCGCGGCCTGGCCCAGGGCGGCGCCAATGCCAGGAAGACCTTCGAGGCACGGGTCACGAGCCTGATGAAGGACGTGCCTGATCTGCCGAACTTCTCGCATTTCCACCCGAGCTTCCGCGGCGACGCAGGCGCCAAGACCAACGAAGGCGACATCCGCACCGGCTTCTACGCTGCCTATGACGTCGCAGGTTGCGAGCATCTCCGCCTCAGCGATCCCGAGATCGACCGGCGGCTGAAGGCCGGTCCCGAACTGGTCTCCGCCAATTTCGTGATCCCGTATCCGCCGGGCTTCCCGATCATGGTGCCCGGCCAGGTCATCACCCAGGAGACCATCGACTTCATGCGCAAGCTCGATGTGAAGGAAATTCACGGCTACGACGCCAAGGAAGGCTTGAAGCTCGTACGCACGGAGGCCTTGGCGAAACTCGGCAAGCCGAAGCCCGGCACGCAGCCGAAGCTCAAGGCCGCATCTTAAGGCTTGGAGGGGACCAAAATGCAGTCTTTTTTCCAGTTCTTGCAGCAATATCCATATCTGCTGCTGTTCTTCGTCGTCGGTCTCGCCGTCTATATCGGTCGGGCCAGCATCAAGGGTTATGGTCTCGGTATGGTCGCCGGCGCCATCGTGGTGGGAGCGGGCCTTTCGGTTTGGGCATCCAGCTATGGCGTGAAGCTGGAGCTGAACAACTTCGTCAAGAGCCTGTTCTACTATCTCTTTATGTACGGGGTCGGTTTGCGCGTCGGTCCGTCCTTCGTCAACAGCTTGCGAGGCGACGGCGTCAAGTTCCTGTTCCTCGCAGTTGTATCGAGCGTTCTTGGCCTGACATTGGTCGTGCTTGGGGCGAAGCTCTTCGCATTGCCGCCCGGTGCTGCCGGCGGCATGCTGGCGGGGTCGCAGACCATGTCGGCGGCAATCGGTTCGGCCGAGCAGGCCGTCACATCGGGTGTCGTGAAGCTGCCCGCGGGCATGAAGCCCGAGGAAGCATCGGGCATGATCGCGCTCTCTTACGGCATCACCTACATCTGGGGCACGGTCGGCATCATCCTGATCTGCAAATATCTGCCGCGCTGGTGGGGCGTCGACGCCAAGGCCGCCGCGAAGCGGTATGAGCAGGAGTTCGGCGTCAAGGATCTCGAAGGTGGCGCCCTGACCGGCTATCGGCAATTCGGCCTGCGGGCCTACCGGCTGGAGAACCCGGCGACGGTCGGAATGAGTATCGCAAAGTTTCGCACGATGAATCCCGAGTACCGGATCGTCAATGTGGGGCGGAACGGCGAGGCGCAAGGCGCGGATCCCGACCTCGTGATGCAGAAGGGCGATATCGTCGCCCTCGGCGGCTCGACCGAGCACCTCGCCGACAAGATGGGCCTGATCGGGCCGGAGGTGGCGGATGCCAAGACGCTCGGCATTCCCATGGACCAGGCGGACATCCTCATTACCAACAAGGAGATGGTGGGACGTACCTTCGAATCCTTCCGCGACACTGCAATTGCCGGTCAGTTGCAGGTTACCAAGGTCGAGCGCGGTGGCGTTCAGATTCCTGCCGGTCTGAAAACCAAGCTGGAACGCATGGACATAGTCTCCGTGGTCGGCCTGAAATCCGCGGTCAACGAGCTCGGTGAGGTGTGGGGCCGCATTGCGCGGACCAACACGTCGACCGATCTGCTGACACTGTCCGTCGGCATGATCATCGGATTCCTGATCGGGATGATCGAGTTTCCGGCGTTCGGCGCCAAGGTCGGACTCGGCAACGCCGGTGGCCTGCTGCTATCGGGCGTGATCGTATCCTCGATCGTGTCGCGTTTGCGCTTCTTCGGCAACACGCCGAATGCGGCGCGAAACGTACTTGAGGATCTCGGTCTCGTTGTCTTCGTCGCCATCGTCGGCGTCAATGCCGGCGCGGGACTTCTGGCTCAGCTCACCGGCGCGCTCGCCTTGAAGATCTTCATCGTGGGCTTCATTGCCTGCACGATCCCCCCGTTCATCGTCTGGGCGATCGGCTTCCACGTCTTCAAGATCAATCCTGCCGTGCTGATGGGCGGCGTTGCCGGAGCGCGGTCTCATTCTGGCCCTTGCCGCGAGGCTGCGGTCGAAATCCAAAGCTCGGTACCCTGGATCGGATTCCCGGTCGCCTACGCCGTCTCGGGGATTCTGCTCACCATTTTCGGCTATTTCGCAATGATTTTGGCGCAATGATCACAAGGGGGAAAAGAGTCATGAGAAAGCTTGCCATCGGCGCCGCTCTGATTGGGTCGCTTGCAGCCACCGCAGGTTTCAGCACGCCATCGCGTGCCGAGACCGGCGAGGTCGCCGTCGTCTTCACCAAGGGCGGCTTCATTGTCGGCATCGGTGGCGGTGAGGGTGTTCTGCTCCTCAGGGGCAAGAAGTATCCCTTCACTGTCTCCGGGATGAGTGTCGGTTTCACCATTGGGGCGTCGACCACAAAGTTCGTGGGCCGCGCGCTCAATCTGAGGGGGCCGGCGTCGATCGAGGGTTCCTATGCGGTGGGCGGAGCGGGCGGTGCGGTTGCCGCAGGCGCCGGTGCCGTTCAGCTCCAGAATGGCAATGGCGTCATCCTTCAGCTCACCGGTCCAAGGATCGGAGCGGAAGTATCTGCGGCGGTGGGCGGTGTGACCATCCGTTTGAAATAGACCCGGAGCACAGTCGGACCGCCCAACGCGCGGCTCGACGCGAAGACTGAAGTGCCGCAGTCTCAGTATCCGTATTGATATCATGCGCTGCTGACGGGCCGACTAGAGGTCCGTCGGCAGGACTGCGTCATGCGATCGGTCCGCGTCATTGCGCGGCCAGATCGTCAATATTGCTCAGCGACGAAGTTCAGCCCGCGCAAGCCCGCCTGGTCGTTGTAGCGCCCCTTGTCGGACCGCTTCGGCAGTCTGATCCTGTCCTTCTTGATGCGCTTGTGCGGGATGGACTTCAGGAGATGCGCGATGCAGTTCAGCCGCGCCCGGCGCTTGTCGTCGGAGCGGATGATATACCACGGCGCGTCTTTCGTGCTCGTTTTCCGGAGCATCAGGTCGCGGGCTCGCGAATAATCATACCAGCGCCGATAGGATTCCAGGTCCATCGGGCTCAGCTTCCATTGCCGGACCGGGTCGTCGATGCGCGCCTTGAAACGGCGTTCCTGCTCGTCCATCCCGACCTCCAGCCAGATCTTGATCAGGATGATGCCGCCGTCGATGACGTATTTCTCCATTTGCGGACACAGCGACAGGAAGCGATCGTGTTCGGCGGGCGTGCAGAAGCCCATCACGTATTCGACGCCGGCGCGGTTGTACCAGCTTCGGTCGAAGATCACGATCTCGCCGCCGGCGGGAAACTGCTCCATGTAGCGTTGGAAGAAGAGCTGCGTCTTCTCGCGGTCCGAAGGTGCCGGCAATGCCACGACGCGAAATACGCGCGGACTGACCTTCTCGGTTATCGCCTTGATTGTGCCGCCTTTGCCGGCCGCGTCGCGACCTTCGAACAGGACGATGACACGGAGCTTGTTCTGCCTCACATAATCCTGGAGGTGACACAGCTCGACCTGGAGTTTTTCCAGCTCCTTCTCGTAATCCTTGCGCTTCATCCGCTCAGAGGAGTCGTCCTTGGCCATGTCCGTTCCCTTGACTGCCTTCCTCGCTAGTCATCGCCCCAGGAGATGGTCACGCCGATATCCCCCGGCATGCCGCCCGGGAAGTCGATGATCTGATAGGCAATGCGATAGCCGCGCGGCTTCAGATAGTCGGTCCAGAGCTGGAAGATTTCCTTCGGGATGCCGGTCAGGGTGCTCTCCCAGCCCTTTTCCTGCTGATTGATGGCGCGACCCTTGTCCGTGCACAGTGTGTTGGGGAAACGATAGACCTGAACCTCGGTCAATCCATTTCGCACCGCACGCTGGATAATGGTCGAAGCGAGCTTGATCTTCTCGTCCTCGGTCTTGCCCGACGGCTTGGTCAGTCGATCGATCAGGGCCCGCTTCTCTGCTTCGGCGGCGGCGGCAAGACGGACATATTCGTCCGCTTTCTCGGCCTCCTTGAGGGCCGCTTCCTTTCGGATCTGCGTGGCACTGGGAATGAGATCATCGATGCCGGGCATGACAGACGGCTCCTGCTTGGTTGCTTTGCTTCAGCTTTTAGGCGACGCTAGGTGGCGTCGTTTTCAGGCCGTTGATCCAGATCAAGCAATTCCGCAGTCCGCTGCCGACACTGCGTTCGAAAATCACGCGGACGTGCGTCAGATGGGGAGAGAACGTTGAGCGAGCAACTTCATCCGATGGCTCCGCATCATCTGCCGTTCTATCTCGCGCCGGGAAGTGGCGTGGATACGCTGATGGTGGTGATGGGCATCTTCCTGATCGGCGTCGTGTTCTGGGTCGGCACGCTCTATTGGAAATTACACAGCCTGCCGGAGCGGATGGCGCACAAGTCGCAGAAGCTGCAATTCGAATTTGTCGCCGTGCTCGGTCTGATTTCGCTCTTTACCCATATGCATGTCTTCTGGGTGGCTGGCCTGTTGCTCGCACTTATTGATCTTCCCGATTTCGGTACGCCAATGCGCAGCATCGCCGACTCCGTCGAGAGGATCGCTGACGGGCAGCCGACAGAGCCGAAATCGCCGATGCCCGAGGACGGAACGCCGCGTCCATATGATCAGGGCGGCTCGCCGCCGGAAGAAAAATCCCGCGTCATGAAGGAGAAGGAGCGCAGCCATGTTTGAGCTCATGTTCTGCTCTCTCCTCACGATACTGCCAGATTATCTCTATCGCCGGTATGTCCAGGGCAAACGTTTCGGCAAGGAGATCACCTTCTTCTCGGTCTGGTATGAGCTGCGATGGGGCATCACGGGTTGCCTGATGCTCACGGTCTCGCTGATCACCATGATCTTCTACTTCCATCCGTCCACCACCTCGGCAGCGCTCTATTTTCGCACTGTGCCGATCCTGCCTGAGGGATCGGGACGGGTGGCCGAGGTCAAGGTTGGGTTCAGCGCGCCGGTGAAGCAGGGCGACGTGCTGTTCACGCTCGATAGTTCCAAGCAGCAGGCTGCTCTCGAGACGGCAAAGCGCAAGGTTGCCGAGGTCGATGCATCAATGACGGCGGCGCAATCCGATGTGATCAAGGCCGAAGCCCAAATCCAGGAGGCAAAGGCGGGTTACCAGCAAGCCAAGGACGAACTCGATACAAAGGCTGACCTTCAGCGCCGCAATCCCGGTATCGTGCCGCAGCGTGATATCGAGAAGCTCCAGGTTCTGGTCGATCAGCGCCAGGCCGGAGTGGACGCGGCGAAAGCCGCAAAGGAATCGGAGACGCTGCAAGTATCGACCTTGATTCCCGCGCAGAAGGCGAGCGCAGAGGCTGCTCTCGCCCAAGCCCAGGTCGATCTCGACAAAACCTTTATCCGAGCCGGTATTGACGGACGCGTCGAACAGTTCCTGATCCGCACAGGCGACGTCGTCAACCAGTTGATGCGGCCCGCCGGTGTGCTGGTTCCCGAGGGAGCTGGCCGGAAGTCTCTGCAGGCAGGCTTCGGTCAGATTGAGGCCCAGGTGATGAAGGAAGGCATGGTGGCGGAGGCGACCTGCATCTCCAGGCCTTGGGTGATCATTCCGATGGTTGTCACGACAGTGCAGGACTATATCGCCGCCGGGCAGTTCCGCGCGGGCGAGCAATTGATCGATCCGCAAAACATCGTGCGTCCCGGCACGATCCTTGTGTTCCTGGAGCCGCTCTACAAGGAAGGGCTGGACGGCGTCACGCCGGGCAGCAGTTGCATCGTCAATGCCTACACCAGCAACCACGAAGAAATATCCGCCAAGGGCACCAGTACTGGCCGCAAGATCGCGCTGCATGTCGTCGATGGCGTCGGCCTCGTACACGCCTTGCTCCTGCGCATCCAGGCGCTGCTGCTTCCCATCAAGACGCTGGTTCTGAGCGGGCACTGATACGGTTACACGCAACGGAAAATTGCCGCCAACGCTCTTCTTGATTCAAATCAACAATGCATGGACCGGTGCGTCCCGAATGCGCTTCCATAACGGGAGTATCATCATGAAGAAGAAGGACTTCCTTCGCGCAAAATGCCGCGTCACCTCGGCGATTGCCGCAGCAGCGGTGATGGTTGCCGCGACCGCTTCGGCCCGCTGACGATCCAGCCAAGTTCCTGAAATCCACGACCGACTATCTCGGCGCACAGAACACACTGTCCGCGGCCTTCGACAGCGACATCGAGGTCATTACGCCGGAGCTGCAGAAGATCCAGTTTGCGAGCTCGGGTCAGCTCAAATTGAGTCGGCCCGACAAGCTCCGCGTCAGGCGCACCGGCGGCTATGCCAATATCGAATTGATCTATGACGGTAAGGCCGTCTCGCTCTACGGCAACGATGCCAAGTCCTATATTCAGGCGGAGGCGCCGGGCACGGTGGACCAGATGATCGCGACGATGCAAGCCAGCTCCCGCGGCGAGCGAACTTTATGTTCGGGACCCGATTCATCTTCAACTGGTCCTTCTCTGGAGCCGTGTTCACGGTCAAGCTCCGATCCTGCGATCGACTTTCGCGTTGCAGCAGGACGATTGAGCCAGCCTCTGCGGAGCGAACTTCCTTTGATCTTTGTCAAAGAACGATCCAGTCGCGGACCGATCCTGCTAATCGCGAATTCGATGGAGGATTGTGATGCGTGGTTGTGCGAAAGCTCTGGTGATGCTTGCGCTATTGACCGCTATGCCGGTCGTCGCCTCGGCGCAGACGGCAGACAATGCTGCATCTGCAGCGGCTCAAGTACAGCCGGGGAGCCAGCCGTCGCCGAGCGCCGAACTACTGAAGCCTGAGCAGCTCGAAGCGCTGGTCGCACCGGTCGCACTCTATCCCGACGAATTGTTGGCAAATCTGCTAGCGGCCTCGACCTATCCCCTGGAGGTCGTGCAGGCCGATCGCTGGCTGAAGGAGCGCAAGTCGCTGAAGGGCGAGGCGCTCAGGATCGAGGTCGAGAAGCAGGCATGGGATGACAGCGTCAAGGCGCTGGCGAGCACCGCAGAGGTGCTGACCATGATGAGCGACAAGCTCGACTGGACCAAGAATCTCGGGGACGCCTTTCTTGCCCAGCAGGCAGATGTGATGGATGCGATCCAGCGATTGCGCACCAAGGCCTATGACAACAAGAAGCTCGTTACGACCAAGCAGCAGAAGGTCAGCGTCAAGACGCAAGAGGACAAGCAGGTGGTCGTCATCGAACCGGCCGAGCCCGGGACAATGTACGTGCCATATTACGAGCCGGCCGCTGTTTACGGGGCATGGCCTTACGCGGAATACCCGCCCTACTATTTCGGCTATCCCTCTTATATCGGGGCAGGCGTTGTCGCGGCTGGTCTTGCGTTTGGCACCGCCTGGGCTATCGGACGTTGGGGCAATTACTGGGGCGGCGGCTGCAACTGGGGCAACCGCAACGTCTACGTCAACCATCGCAACACCAACATTAACACCGGCTGGCAGCACAATGCGGCGCACCGTCAGGGCGTACGCTACAACAACGCCAATGTTCAGCAGCGGTTCGGTAACAACAATCTAAAGACTGGCGCGGCGGACCGGATGGATTTCCGCGGCCGCGACGGCAACCAGGTGCTGCGGCCGGATCAAGGAGCGCGTGATCGCGCGGGCGACGGTGCTGGTGATCGTGGTGGCCCGGGTGATCGCGCTGGTGACCGAGCCGGAGATCGCGCGGGTGACCGTGCCGGCAATCGTGGCGATCGGCC
>NZ_JALBHA010000019.1:0-40321 GCF_023006445.1 Bradyrhizobium sp. SHOUNA76 | reverse complement strand
ATGCCGGGCGCGTGCTGATCCCCTATGCCGAGCGCGCGGTTGCCGCGGCGCAGGACGCCGACCAGGCGATACGTGCGTTGACCAAGCAGAATGCGGGGCCGGTTTCGCTGGCGGTAACCGGCACGCTCGCCGATAGCCGCCTGGCGACCATCATGAAGCGGTTTGCCAGGGAAAATCCCGCCGTCGCGCTGACCTTGCGGACGGCGACCAGCGCGGAGGTTAGTGATCTCATCCGGCGCGGCGAGGCCACGATCGGCCTGCGCTACAACCTTGACCGCGCCGGCGATCTCGCCTGCGAGCTGGTGCTGACCGAGGCATTGCAGGTCGTTTGTGCGCCGGACCATCCGCTGGCCGGCAAGCGCGTGAAGCGGCTTGCCGAGCTTCGCGGTGAACGCTGGATCGCATTTCCGGAAACGCGCGGACGCCGCGAGATCGCCGCGGCCCATGTGTTCGCGCTGTTTCTCACGCAAGGGCTCGGCGAGGTCGAATGGACGGCAGTCGACAGCCTCACCGCGCAGAAGCGCCTCGTGGAGGCCGGCTTCGGTCTTGCGCTGCTGGCGCGGAGTCATGTGGCTGAGGAGCTGCGCGCAGCCTCGATCGCGACGATCGCCGTCGGCGATCTTGCCGCGGATCAGGACGTCGTCCTCGTGACGCGTCGCGGCGGCTTTCTGAGCGCTGCCGCCGAGCGCCTGCTCGACACCATCCGCCGCAACTTTGCCGGGCGGGATGGTTCGGCTCCACAGGACGTCAGAAAGAGAACGCCGGCGCGCAAGGTTGTTGCGCGCCGGCGCCTCGCCTGATTGGATTATTTCCCTGCCTTCACCTCGGCGGCTGCCACCCCGAGCAGCTCGCTCATCTTGGCGCGAATCGCCTGTTCGGTGACGGCGACGTTCTTGGCGGCAAAATCGGCGGTGAGCTTACGCACGACGTCGGCATCGCCGGCCTCCTCGAAATCGGCCGCGACCACCTCCTTGGCATAGGCGGTGGCGGCATCGCCCGACATGCCGAGCTTTTCGGCCGCCCACAGCCCGAGCAGCCGGTTGCGGCGGGCCTCCGCCTTGAATTTCTGCTCCTCGTCGAGGGCGTACTTCTTCTCGAAACCTTCCTGGCGCTTGTCGAACTCGCTCATGCCTTGTTCCAAATCCCTCTGAATGGAGCGGGGGCCTTCCGTTGCGACCGCCCGGCTGCGTGCCTACATAGATAGCACATGTCGGCAAAACAACGGGCCGTTAAGCCGCAGGCGAGACGGTATAAGTTGGCGCCGGACGGCCGGATCGATTGTGCTCGGTCAGCCAATCGGATAGGTTGCCTAAGGTTTGGTTCCCGCTCTGTTTCCGAGGGTTCGAGACGGGTTCCTGGCCGTTCACGGCAGCTCCGCTGTGGGTCGTAAATCCTAGTAACCGGAGCACACCAAATTCATGGATTTCAACAAAACACGGTACATCCCAATGAGCCGTCGGCGTCGCATTTATGAAGGCAAGGCAAAGGTTCTCTATGAAGGCCCGGAGCCCGGTACCTTGATCCAGCACTTCAAGGATGACGCCACCGCGTTCAATGCCAAAAAGCATCAGGTGATCGAGGGCAAGGGCGTCCTCAACAACCGGATCTCGGAGTACCTGTTTCAGCACCTCAACGACATCGGGGTGCCGACCCACTTCATTCGCCGCCTCAACATGCGCGAGCAGTTGATTCGCGAGGTCGAGATCGTGCCGCTGGAAGTGGTGGTGCGGAACGTTGCCGCCGGCTCGCTGTCGCAGCGCCTCGGCATCGAGGAGGGCACGCAGCTGCCCCGTTCGATCATCGAATTCTACTACAAGAACGACCAGCTCAACGACCCCATGGTGTCGGAAGAGCACATCACCGCCTTCGGCTGGGCGACGCCGCAGGAGATCGACGACATCATGGCGCTCGCCATCCGTGTCAACGACTTCCTCACCGGGCTCTTCCTCGGCATCGGCATCCGCCTCGTCGACTTCAAGATGGAGTGCGGGCGCCTGTTCGAGAACGAGATGATGCGCATCATCGTCGCCGACGAGATCTCGCCGGATAGCTGCCGTCTTTGGGACATCAAGTCGAACGAGAAGCTCGATAAGGACCGCTTCCGCAGGGATCTTGGCGGCCTGCTCGAGGCCTATACCGAAGTTGCAAAACGCCTCGGCATCCTCATGGAGAACGAGCGTCCGCAGGGCTCCGGCCCGGTGCTGGTGAAGAGCTGAGGGGATTTGACGTGAAGGCACGTGTTACCGTTACCTTGAAGACGGGCATCCTCGATCCGCAAGG
Organism: Bradyrhizobium sp. SHOUNA76; assembly: GCF_023006445.1. Classification (NCBI taxonomy): domain Bacteria; kingdom Pseudomonadati; phylum Pseudomonadota; class Alphaproteobacteria; order Hyphomicrobiales; family Nitrobacteraceae; genus Bradyrhizobium; species Bradyrhizobium sp. SHOUNA76. Next base: position 38,041 of record NZ_JALBHA010000019.1, on the reverse strand, counting down.
CAAGGCCATCGAAGGCGCGCTGAAGTCGCTCGGCGTCGATGGGGTTGCCAGCGTCCGCCAGGGCAAGGTGTTCGACATCGAGCTCGCCGGCGCCGACAAGACCAAGGCGGAAGCCGCGCTGAAGGACGCCGCCGACAAACTGCTGGCGAACACCGTGATCGAGAATTATCGGGTCGAGCTGCTGAGCTAGGCCCGCCTGCCCTCGTAGCCCGGACGGAGCGACGCGAAATCCCGGGGGCCCGTCCGCGGCGGCGCTGTCCCGGATTGCGCGGAGCCTGTCATCGGGCGGCGCTTCGCGCCGGCCCGTTGGCTCCATCCGGGCTAAGAGGCAACTCTCTCACAGCCACCCGGCGCGGCGAAAACGCCAGTACAGCGCGGTGCACGCCGTCAGCATCACGCCGAGCAGCATGTAATAGCCGTAGTCCCATTCCAGCTCCGGCATGTGCTTGAAGTTCATGCCGTAGATGCCGGCGAGCGCGGTCGGGATCGCGATGATCGCAAGCCATGAGGCGAGCTTCTTCGACACCGCCGTCTCCTGCGCCTGGCCGACCAGCAGGCTCGCCTCGAAGGCGAAGGCCAGCACCTCGCGCATGGAATCGATGCGCTCCTGGATGTTGCGGACGTGGTCGGTGACGTCGCGGAACAGCGGCTGCATGGCTTGCCGCACCATCGACAGCTCGTCATGCTCGAGACGGCGGCAGACCTCCACCAGCGGCCCGATCGCGTTGCGCAGCCGCAACAGATCGCGGCGCAGCATGTAAAGCCGTTCGATCTGCGCCTTGGTGATCGCGTGCGCGAGCACGTCATCCTCGATCGCCTCGATCTCAACGTGAATGCTCTCGAGCACGGGCGAGTAGTTGTCGACGATGAAATCGAGGATGGCGTAGAGGATGTAATCCTCGCCGCGTGCGAGCGCCCGCGGGCAGCTTTCGCAGCGTTCACGGACCGGCTTGTAAGACGTCGAAGCGCCGTGGCGCACCGACACCAGATAGCCTTCGCCGACGAAGATGTGGGTCTCGCCAAAGGCGATGCGGCCCTCGATCAATTGCGCGGTGCGGGCCACGATGAAGAGAGCCTCGCCATATTGCTCGATCTTCGGCCGCTGATGGGCGTGGTTGGCGTCCTCGATCGCGAGCTCGTGCAGGTCGAATTGCTTCTGCACCGCGCCGAGCAGCGCCATGTCCGGCTCGTGCAGGCCGATCCAGACCACGTGGCCAGGTTTGGACCGCCAGCTCGAGGCCTCGCTGATGGCGATATTGGCGATGCGCCGGCCATCGACATAGGCGCCGGCAGCGACGACGCCCTCGGTTGATACCGGCTCGGCGGGGGATGTAGGCAGCGACGGGACGTTCATGGCTTCAATCCCGGGCAAATCGACCGACCGAACGGTGCGGCCACAGCCTATGCGTATGGGCCTGTGTACAAGGCCCTGTGCCGAGGCTAGCACTGGTAAAATCCCCGTCAAATGGTTATGTCTCTTCACGAAATGGCCCGTTGGCCAGCCCGATTCCTGCCACCGTCGGAACCTCTGTCATGAAAGCCGCCATACTCGTCTTTCCCGGAATCAACCGCGAGCGCGACATGGCGCGTGCCTTGAGGCTGATCTCCGGCAGCGAGCCGGCGATGGTCTGGCATGCCGAGACGTCGCTGCCTGCGGGCACGGATCTCGTGGTGGTGCCGGGCGGCTTCTCCTACGGCGACTATTTGCGCTGCGGTGCCATCGCTGCCCGCGCGCCGGTGATGGACGCGGTGCGCGACTATGCGGCCAAGGGCGGCCTCGTGCTCGGCGTCTGCAACGGTTTTCAGATCCTCTGCGAATCCGGCCTCCTGCCGGGCGTCTTGATGCGCAACGCGCGGCTGAAATTCATCTGCCACGACGTGCATCTGCGCGTCGAGCGTTCCGATACGCCGTTCACCCGCGGCTACAATGCCGGGCAGGTGATCCGCGTGCCGGTCGCCCATGGCGAGGGCAATTACGAGGCGGATGAAGAGACGATCAAGCGGCTCGAAGGCGAGGGGCGGGTGCTGTATCGCTACTGTTCCGCCGACGGCGTGGTGGACGAAGCCCACAACATCAACGGCGCGGCGCATTCGATCGCCGGCATCGTCAACGACAGGGGCAACGTGCTCGGCATGATGCCGCATCCGGAAAACCACGTCGAAGACATCATGGGCTGCACCGACGGCCGCGGCCTGTTCGCCGGTCTCGTCCAGCATCTGGAAAAGGCCGCGTGATCTCGTTCGTGCTGAAGCGGTCTCTCGCCGCGATCGCGGCGCTGTCGCTCGCGTCATTTTCGCTCGCAACCAGCGCCCACGCGCAGGATTACCCCAAGCGTCCGATCACCATGATCGTGCCGTTCGCGGCCGGCGGCACCTCGGACGTGATCGCGCGCACGGTGGCCGAGCAGATGGGAATCGCGCTCGGCCAGACCATCGTGATCGAGAACGTTGCGGGCGCCGGCGGCTCGACCGCATTGGCGCGCGCCTCCCGCGCCGAGCCCGACGGCTACACCATCGCGATCGGCAATGCCGGCACCAATGCCGCGACCTACACGATCTATCCAAAACTGCCGTTCGCGCCGGAGTCTTTCGTCCCGGTCGCCATGGTGGCGAAGACATTCGGCATCGTCGCGCTGCGCAAGGATTTTCCGGCGAAGGACCTGAAAGAGTTCATCGCCTACGCCAAGGCCAATCCCGGCAAGATCAATCTCGGCCATGCCGGCGTCGGCTCGTCGAATTATCTGATCTGCAAGAGCTTCGTGACTGCCGCCGGCATCGACGCGACGCTGGTCGGCTATCGCGGCGCGGCGCCCGCGCTGACCGATGCGGTCGGCAGCCAGATCGACGGCGTCTGCGATGCGGCCGCCTCGGTCTCGCAGTCGATCAACGAGAAATTGGTGAAGGGACTGGTGGTCGGCTCGACCGTGCGCCTCGCCACGCTGCCCGACCTGCCGACGTCGGCGGAAGCGGGCCTGCCTGAATTCGAGGCACAGGGCTGGAACGGCTTGTTCGCGCCGAAGGGCACGCCGCCGGCGGTGATCGCCAAGCTCAACGCCGCCGCGCGCACCGCCGTCGAGACCGACGCGGTGAAGAAGCGCTTTGCCGATCTTTCGACCGTCGCTCCCGACGCCAACGAGCATGCGCCGGAGCTGCTGCAGCAGCTCGTGACGCGCGACGTCGAGAAGTACCGGAAGATGCTGGCCGACGACGCCAAGCCGTAGGCACAGCCCCCGCTCGAGAAGGCTTATTGAAGCGCGGGGATCCGGGCGATGGCCTTGATCTCGAAGTCGAACCCGGCCAGCCAATTCACACCAACGGCCGTCCAGTTTGGATAGGGGGCTTCACCGATCTCGGTTGTGCGGACGGCCATCACCGTCTCGATTTGATGAGCCGGATCGGTGTGGAAGGTGGTGACGTCCACCACATCGTCCAAGCTGCATCCGGCCGCCGCGAGCACGGCACGCAAATTGGCAAACGCGCGCCGCACCTGGTCCTCGAACACCGGCTCGGGCGAGCCGTCCTCGCGGCTGCCAACCTGTCCCGAGACGAAGAGCAGGTCGCCGGACCGGATGGCGGCGGAATAGCGATGCTCTTGATAGAGCGCGTGGCGATTGGCGGGGAAGATGGCCTGGCGGTGGGGCATGTCTCGAGCCTTTCAATGAGCAATGGCGGCCGGGGCGCTCAGGCGCCCCTGATGGCGCCGGGGGTGGTGCAACCACCACTTTCCATATACGTTTCGTATGTGAGATGTAATTCACATACGAGGCGTATGTCAACGGAAAATCGGAGTGACGCATGGCAATGGGGAAACGCGCGGCGGCCATGGCAGAAAACCGGGCGAAGCTCATCCGCGCCGCGCGCGAGGCATTTGCCACACAAGGTTATGCAGACGCGTCCATGGACGAATTGACCGCCGCGGTCGGGCTGACACGGGGCGCGCTGTATCACAACTTCGAAGACAAGAAGGGGCTGCTCTGGGCCGTGGTCGAGCAGATCGACGGCGAAATGGCGGAACGGCTGCGCGTGGTCCGCGAGCGAGCGCCCAGCCTGTGGGAAGGCCTGCTCGCAGAGGGGGGCGCCTATATCGAAATGGCGCTCGATCCCGAGATTCAGCGCATCATGCTGCTTGATGGACCTGCCGTGCTCGGTGATCCCTCCAAATGGCCCGGTGAGAATGCCTGCCTCGACATCACGATGCGAACGATCGGGTCGCTGATCGAACAAGGCGTGGTGAAGCCGGTCGATGTCGAAGCGGCGGGGCGATTGCTCAACGGCGCTGCGCTCAGTGCCGCGCTCTGGGTGGCCGCAGCCGACGATCCGAAATGCGTGCTGCACAAGGCGGTTGAGGCCTTTCGCGAATTGGCGAGCGGATTGCTGCTCAGGACGGGTTGACCGCGCGTGATGCAGTTGCGCGCCGTAGTTGCTTCCCGCCCATGAACCTCCATCGCGTTTCGACTGACTCTGCGTCGCCATCAAAGGCGCGTCCGCCCGAGGTCGCTGATTCTCGGTGAGCGGAGCAACTCAAAGTTGTTTCGTCGCGATAGTTGTTGTATCCGGAAGCTCGCGCCTCATTGTGCTTTCGGATGTCACATGCCCGTTGCTCTCGTCGTTCTGTTGCTCGACATCACGCTGATCTATCACGCATCGCGAACCGGGCGGTTGCAGCCCTGGGCCTTCATCATCCTCATGGTGCCGCTGATCGGTGCACTCGCCTATATCGCGGTCGAGCTCGTCCCGGAGTGGTTTTCGAGCCCCGGCGCGCGTCAGGCGCGACAGCGCGTTGCCAACCGGCTCGATCCCGAAAAGCGCTATCGTGAGCTGTCCGATCTGCTGGCTGGCGCCGACACCATCGCCAACCGCGCGGCGCTGGCCGAAGAGTGCGCAAATATCGGCCGGTTCAGCGAAGCGGAGGCGCATTACGATCACATTCTGAAACTGCCGTTAGGTCACGATCCCGCCTATGCGTTTCGCAAGGCGCAGGCCGAGTTTTCCGCCAAGCGCCCCGCTGACGCGCTCGCAACGCTCGACGATCTCCAGAAGCAATGGCCGGACTTCGATTCCGCCGATGCGCATCTGCTCTACGCTCGCGCGCTTGCGGAGGTCGGCCGGCTCGACGAGGCGCTCGAGGAGTATCACGCGCTCGCCGGCTACTTCCCCGGCGCCGAAGCGCGGGTGCGCTACGGCATGCTGCTGCAAACGGTCGGCCGCGGCGCCGAAGCACGGATGGTCTTCAACGAGCTCCTGATCCAGATGCGGCGCGCGCCGAAATATTTGCGCAAGGCACAGGCGGAGTGGTTGTCGATCGCAGAGAAGCAGCTTTCGGCCTGAAAGCGTCGAGGTCGAATGCCGTCAGGCTGGGAAGCTCACAGAAACACCAGCGATATCCAGGGCACGAACGTGATCAGCAGCAGGCCCAGGAACAGCCACGCGAGATAGATCCAGATCCTGCGCATGCCGGCGTCCGGCGGCACATTGCCGATGATGCAGGCGGCATAGTAGCAAAGGCCGAACGGCGGCGCGAACAGGCCGAGGCCCATGGCTAGGATGACCACCATCGCATAGTGCACCTCGTGGATGCCGAACTGCGCCGCCACCGGGAAGAGCAGCGGGCCGAACAACACGATGGCCGGAATACCTTCGAGCACGCTGCCGAGCACGATGAAGGCGACCACCGAGATCAGCAGGAAGCCGTAGGCCCCCCCGGGGACGCCCGCCATGCGCGCGGCAAGGTCGTGCGAGAAGCCGGATTGCGCGAGCGCCCAGGCCATCGAGCTCGCGGCGCCCACGATGAACAGGATCGAGCCGGAGAGCGAGGCGGTCTGGACCAGCATCGGCAGCACGTTCTTCCATGCCAGGCTGCCACGATAGATGATCAGGCCGAGCACGAGGCAGTAGGCGATACCGATGGTCGAGACTTCGGTTGCGGTGGCAACCCCCTCGACCACCGCGCTGCGGATCAGGAACGGCAGGGCGAGCGCCGGCAGCGCCACCCAGAGCGTTTTCGCCACCACGGAGAGGGGGGCGCGCGCGACTTTGACCCCGGCATGCTCCTCTGTACCTGCCCGATAACGCGCGACGAAGGCGAGCACGATCGCCAGCACGATCCCCGGCAGGATGCCGGCGGTGAACAGGGCCGCGATCGACACGCCGGTGACGGAGGCGATCGCGATCAGAACGATCGACGGCGGGATGGTCTCGCTCATCGCGCCCGACGCCGCGAGCAGCGATACCAGCTCGCCATCCTTCATGCCGCGCTTGCGCATTTCGGGAAACAGCACTGGTGCGATCGCGGCCATGTCGGCGGTTTTGGAGCCGGAGATGCCCGACACCAGCAGCATGGCGCCGAGCATCACGTATGACAGCCCGCCGCGGACATGGCCGAGCACGGAGGCGAGGAACGCGACCATGACCCGCGCCATGCCGGTCTGCTCGACCAATTGCCCGAGCAGCACGAACAGTGGCACAGCGAGCAGGATCAGCGAGCTCATGCCCTCGTCGATCCGTCCGACCACGACCAGCAACGGCGTCCGTGTCGTCGTCAGCAGGAAAGCGACGGTCGCAAGACAAAAGGAAAACGCGATCGGCACGCCCGCCATGACAGCGCAGCCGAGCAGGCCGACGAAGAAGATCAGCAGGTTCCAGTTGCCAAGCGACTTCAGCGAAGGGCCGGCGAAATAGAGGGCTCCGGCGATCGCCGCAAACAATAGTCCGACGGCCAACAGATCCTTGGCCGAACGCTTCACCAGCGTGAGGCAGATGCTGGCCAGCGCGACGATGCAACCAGCTGGAATCGCGGCGGCGCGGACCACGCCGGACCAGCCGAGCGCGGGCGTCTCTACGAACGCCTGGTCTTCCACATAGTCCAGCGCCGGATGCAGGATGATCGCCAGGAACAGCGCGACGGAGCCGGCTGCGAGCGTCGAGGTCCACGCCTCCGCGCGGGGCGACAAATGGGAGGTGAAGAAGGTCAGGCGCATATGCGACGAGCGCTGCACTGCGATGGCGCTGCCGAGCATGGCGAGCCACAGGAACAGGATCGAGGCGAGCTCGTCCGACCAGATGATGGGCCGATGAAAGACGCCGCGCGCGACGATGCCGGCGAACAGGATGACGACCTCCGCGACGACAGCGGCCGCCGCCGGGATCTCCACCAGCCAGCGCAGCATCTGCTCCGGCCAGTTTACCCGGATCGGCCGCGCGTCATCGAGCGTGACCGCCTCGGGCATGCCGACGACCGCGCTCACGCGAGCGCCCCGACGGCAGCCTCGAGCGTCTTCCAATTGTCCTCGCCGAACTTGCCACGCCACTCCTTGTAGAATCCGGCGCTCGACAGTCCTTTGCGGAAGGCCTCCTTGTCGGACGCCTCGAAGGTAATTCCCTTTGCGACCAGCTGATCCTTCAGTGTCATATTGAGCTTCGCGGTATCGGCGCGCTGCTCCATCGCGGCCTGGTCGAACTCCTTGCGGACCAGCGCCTGCAGATCATCGGGCAGTGCTTTCACCGAGCGGCGATTGCCCAGGATGAAGAACGGATCCCAGATGTGATTGGTCTCGGAAATGTACTTCTGCACCTCATAAATCTTGCCGGCTTCGATCGTCACAAGCCCGTTCTCCTGCCCGTCGACCAGGTGCGTCTGCAGCGCCGTGTACAATTCGTTGAAATTGATCGACGTCGGGTTGGCGCCCAGCGACTTGAAAAGCGAAGTGAAGATCGGTGAGACAGGCACGCGGATCCGATAGCCGGCGAGATCGCCCGGCGTCTTGATTGGCTTTGTAAACGACGAGATCTGCCGAAACGTATTGTCCGCCGGCTTGGCGATCACAAGCGCGCCGGTCTTCTCGATCTGGGCTGCGATCAGCCTGCCGAGATCGCCGTCCATCGCATTCCAGACCTGGCTGTAGTCGGAGAAGGCAAAGCCGACATTGGCGATGCCGGCGACCGGCGCCACCGTCGACAGCACGGAGCCGGCGATGTTGAGAAAGTCGACGCCCCCGCTGCGGATCTGGGTCAAGAGATCCGTATCGGAGCCAAGCTGGGAGGCCGGAAAGAACTTGATCTCCAGCCGCCCGCCGCTAGCTTCCTTGATCCGCTTCACGGCCTGGTCGAGCCGGGTGTTGATCGGTTGCGTCAGCGACTGGCCGGTGGCGAGCTTGTACTCGAACTCGGCCGCTTGCGCCGGCCTGGTGCGAATTGCGACCAGAGGTATGGCCGCGGCAGCAGTCAAGAAGTTGCGGCGCGAGATGGTGTGGCGTTGGCCCGACATCGTTCGTCCTCCCCTGGTGCTCGTTTGCCGCGCCTTGTCGACGCGCATGTTTATTCATTGCCGCGCGCAAGCCCTGCGGCGGGTATCGTTGAAGTCGCTTGTCTGGTGAAAGGGCTCTAGCCTTGCGTTCCTTCCCCCGGGTGGACCGGCGCGCTGCGTCGGCCCGTTTCCTCGATCGGCGCCTGTCTGTCGCGGGCTGCCTTGAACCTGAAGCCTAGATCGCTGGTCATGCACGACAATTGAATTATATTCGTCGTCACTTTAGCTGGTCTAAAAGGTTCTCCGATGCAGATACCGTTCCGCGCCATTATTGTCTTCCACGCGGTGGCGCGTGCGGGCAGCATATCCCGTGCGGCGGATGAACTGCGGGTGACGCCATCGGCCGTCAGCCAGCAGATCCAGGCGCTGGAGCTGCACCTTGGCACCGCGCTGACCTCGCGGGTCGGACGCAACATCACGCTGACCGAGGCCGGCGAGCGCTATTTCGAGATGATCAGCCGAGAGATCGAGCACGTCACGGACGTGACGCAGCACGTCCGCGGCATCCGCTCGGCCACCACATTGACGGTGCGCGCAGCACCGAGCGTGTCGAGCAAATGGCTGTTGCCGCGGCTGGCGAGCTTCGTCGATGCCAATCCCGACATCGAATTGCGGCTTGACGGCACCAATGAGCCGACCGACTTCCGCAAGGAGAATGTCGACCTGGAGATCCGGCATGGCGAAGGCGGCTGGGCCGGCCTGTTCGTCGAAAGCCTGGGTAAGGAGCGGTTCTTTCCGCTATGTGCGCCTTCATCCTTTGCGGCGGGCAGCCTATCCGCCCAGGATCTGCTCAAGCATCGGCTGATCCATTCGGTGAAGTCGCAGATGCAATGGCCGCGCTGGTTCGCGGAAGCCGGCATCGAGGCTGCGGAACGCTGGAAGCGCGTGCTGTTCGATCGCAGCCACATGGCCATCGATGCCGCCGTCGACGGCCTCGGCATTGGCCTCGACAGCGAGCTGCTGGCCTGGCGCGAATTGCGCGATGGCCGCCTGGTTTGCCCGGTGAAGGATCCGCCCGAGGTCACGCTGACCACGCAGTGGATCGTCTGTCCGCACGGCCATCTGCGCCACCGCAAGACCCGCACTTTCCTCGACTGGCTGCGCACGGAACGCGACAGCTGGAGTGCGCAGCAACACACGCGGATTGTTTAGCGTGTCTACATCGTCGTGGCAGATAATCTGAATTGCCCCCGGATTCGCGGCTGCCTAACGTTTCGGTGCAAGGCGAGCACGGCCGGACCTCACGGCTGCAACGAACGCCGTCACCCGAGGAACGCTGAAGGAAATCCAGATGAATCTCCATCGCATGCTGCTGGAGCGCAAGGCTGCCGGCAAGCCTGTCACCATTGGCTTGATCGGTGCCGGAAAATTCGGCCTGATGTTCCTGTCGCAGGTGCGCCAGACCGACGGCATGCATCTCGTCGGAGTCGCAGACCTGAACACCACCCGCGCCCGCGCGCAGCTCAAGCTCGGTTGCTGGCCGGAAGAGCAATACGCGGCAGCCTCGATCGATGACGCGCTCAAGCATGGCAGCACGGTTGTCACCGACAACGCCGACGCGCTGATCACCCATCCGGCGATCGAGGTGATCATCGAGGCGACCGGCGACCCCGGCGCCGGCATCCGCTTTGCGATGAAGGCGATCGAGAACGGCAAGCACATCGTGATGGTCAATGTCGAAGCGGACGCGGTCGCAGGGCCCATTCTGGCGCGCAAGGCGAAGCAAGCCGGCGTCGTCTATTCACTCGCCTGGGGCGACCAGCCGGCGCTGATCGCCGATCACGTCGACTGGGCGCGCGCGGCCGGCTTCAAGGTCGTCGCCGCCGGCAAGGGCACGCGCTACCACCCGACCTATCACCAGTCGACGCCGGATACCGTCTGGGACATCCTCGACAAATACATGAAGATCAAGGATCGCAACTCGATCAATCCAAAGATGTTCAACTCGTTCGTCGACGGCACCAAGTCGGGCATCGAGATGACCGCGGTCTGCAATGCGACCGGGCTGCATGCGCAGAGCGAGGGCCTCTCATTCCCGCCGGCCACGCGCTTCGAGCATGCCGAGATCTGCAAGCCGAAATCCGACGGCGGCATGCTGGAGAGATCCGGCGTTACCGAGGTGACCTCGTCGGTCTATCGCGACGGCTCCGATGTTCCGCAGAGCCTCGTGATGGGCACCTATGTCGTGTTCGAGACCGACAGCGCCTATTCGGAGGAGTGTTTCCGCGAATACAGCATGCTGCAGGACAAGACCGGCAAATATGCCTCGCTGTACCGGCCGATCCACATGATCGGGCTCGAGCTCGGCATCTCCGTGGCGTCGGCGGCGCTGCGCAAGGAGCCGACGGGGGCACCGATCGTGTTCAACTCCGACGTGGTCGCGACTGCCAAACGTAAGCTGAAGGCCGGCGAAATGCTCGACGGCGAGGGCGGCTTCTGTGTCTGGGGCAAGCAGACCCCGGCCGACGCTTCACTGAAGCAGGGGTATTTGCCGCTGGGCCTCGCCCATCATGTCAAGCTCAAGACCGATATCGAGCAAGGCCAGCGCCTGAAATGGGAGGACGTCGAGTACGACCCCGACGGTCTCGCGGTGCGGGTACGTCGCGAGATGGAGGCGGCCTTCCGGCAACCCAACATCGCTTAGCGCAGCTTCAGCCGCTCCGCAGGCACGGTCATGGCCGCAACGCCGGCCATGACCAGCAGCAGGCCCAGCGCGAGGTTTGACGGCACGCTCTCGCCGAGCAGCAGCACCGACAGACCCACGCCGATCGGGATGCGCAAGTACCCTTGCGCGTTGGTGGTCAGCGTGCCGAGCCGGCCGAGGCAGACGTAGAACAGCATCAGGCCCAGTGCGCTGGAGACGATGCCCATGACGATGGTGGCGATGATCGCCGTCGGCGTCGGCTGCAGCGTCCACGGCTGGTCGATGATCAGCGAGGGCGGCAGCAGGATGATGCCGCCGAACAGCAGCGAGCCGGCCGCCACGACCATCGGGTCGTATTCCGACAGGCGAAGACCGAAGATCGTCGCGCAGGCAAAGGAGATCGTGGCGAGCAGGATCGCGATCTCCGCGACGATCTCGCTACCGAAGCCGCGCAGCGCGTCGAGCCCAACGATGGCGACAGTGCCGGCGAGACCCAAGAGCGCGCCGGCGAGCTTGAGCAGCGTCGCCGGCTCGTGCCGTGTGATCAGCGAGGTGATCAGGAAGGCGAAGATCGGCGTGGTCGAGGCCAGCACCACCGTGTTCGAGGCCGGCACATATTGCTGCGACCAGGTGATGATCAGGAACGGAAAGGTCGAGTTGATCAATTGCTGGGTGGCGAACAGCTTCCAGGCCGTGGCATCGGTCGGGACCTTGATGCCGCGCATCCACAGGATCGCGAACAGGAAGGCGGCTGCAATCAGCGAGCGCGCCGATATGAAGGTGATGGGCGGGATGGTGGGAAGCGCGAGCTTGGCCAGCGGATAGGTCGAGCTCCAGCAGCAGGCCAGGGCGAGCAGCAGGGCATAGTCGCGCCAGTTGCGTGCGCCGGTTGTGGCGATGGGAGAAAGTGGTGCGGCGGCCGTCGCGCGCCCCGCCTCCGATGTGCTCTGCGGCACCTTGTTCTTGCTCCCCGGCGCAATAGCGCTTGCCGGGAAGTCTGGGCGAGGACGCGCGAAAAGGGAAGGCGTCGAGCTATGCGTTTGGCTGGGGCTGCGGCTTCCGCTTGATCCGCTTGATCGTGCCGGAAAAGGTGAGCAGCACCCGCTCGCCGGACATCATCTGGCCGCGCAGGAAGATCAGCGAACCGCCGGCCCGGCTCACCTCGCCGGTGCATTCGATCAGCTCGCCCTCCCGTGCCGCGTCGAGGAATTCGCAGGAAAAATTGGTCGTCACGGCCCGGCTGTCCAGGACATGGGTGGCGATCGCGAACAGGGAATAGTCGGCAAAGGCCATGTAGCAGCCGCCATGGACGTTTCCGGAGCCGTTGAGGTGCTTCTTCTCGACCCGGAAGGCGCTCCGGACGCTGCCGTCCGCCTCGATCCGGTGCCAGAAGGGGCCGACATGGGACTCAAAACTGTCGCGAATCCAGGTCCGCCAGCCCTCAAATTCGCCCTCGGTGGCGACGTGAAGGTCAGGGCGGCGGGGCGGGGGCGCTTTGGTCAATTCGTGCAAGGAAATGGGCCTTCAATTGCGGGTCTTCAGCCCTTAAATCCGATCTGTCGGCGCCGTGCAATTCCTGTTCCCACAGGCGGCCTGCCGCAAAATGTGGGACAGCGGGAAAATGCGCCATAAAGGGCTTTTCGCGAGCCCCGGATGTTCCTAAGAACGGCCAAACCGCCGCCGAAAGCCCCTGAAGCCATGAAGAACGAACCCAAGATCACCCCCGAACTGGTTGCCGCCCACGGGCTCAAGCCCGACGAATACGAGCGCATCCTGAAGCTGATCGGGCGGGAGCCGAGCTTTACCGAGCTCGGCATCTTCTCGGCGATGTGGAACGAGCACTGCTCGTACAAATCCTCGCGCATCCATCTGCGCGGCCTGCCGACCAAGGCGCCCTGGGTGATCCAGGGCCCCGGCGAGAATGCCGGCGTGATCGACATCGGCGATGGCCAGGCCGTGGTCTTCAAGATGGAGAGCCACAACCACCCGAGCTATATCGAGCCCTATCAGGGCGCGACCACCGGCGTCGGCGGCATTTTGCGCGACGTCTTCACCATGGGCGCGCGCCCCATCGCCTGCCTCAATGCGCTGAGCTTCGGTGCCCCCGAGCATGCCAAGACCCGGCATCTCGTCTCCGGCGTCGTCGCCGGCGTCGGCGGCTACGGCAATTCCTTCGGCGTGCCGACGGTCGGCGGCCAGGTGCGCTTCCACACCCGCTATGACGGCAACATCCTCGTCAACGCGATGGCCGTGGGCCTCGCCGATGCCGACAAGATCTTCTATGCGGCCGCCTCCGGCGTGAACATGCCGATCGTCTATCTCGGCTCCAAAACGGGGCGCGACGGCATCCACGGCGCCTCGATGGCCTCGGCCGAGTTCGACGACAAGTCCGAGGAGAAGCGCCCGACCGTGCAGGTCGGCGATCCCTTCGCCGAGAAGCTGCTGCTCGAGGCCTGCCTCGAGATCATGGCGAAGGGCTGCGTCATCGCGATCCAGGACATGGGCGCGGCGGGCCTGACGTGCTCGGCGGTGGAGATGGGCGCCAAGGGCGACCTCGGCGTCGATCTCGATCTCGACGCGGTGCCGACCCGCGAGACCGGGATGAGCGCCTACGAGATGATGCTCTCGGAAAGCCAGGAGCGCATGCTCATGGTGCTCAAGCCCGAGAAGGAAAAGGAAGCCGAGGCGATCTTCAAGAAGTGGGGCCTGGATTTCGCCGTCGTCGGCTACACCACGCCGAGCAAGCGTTTCGTGGTCAAGCATGGCGGCGACGTCATGGCCGATCTGCCCATCAAGGAGCTCGGCGACGAGGCGCCGCTCTATGACCGTCCGCACGTCCCCTCGGCCGCGTTGCCGGTCGTGCACGCCCGCGACGTGCCGGCGCCGATGAGCCTCGGTGCCGCGCTGGAGACGCTGATCGGCACGCCCGACATGTGCTCTAAGCGCTGGGTCTGGGAGCAGTACGACCACGTCATTCTCGGCAACACGATGCAGCGCCCCGGCGGCGATGCCGCCGTCGTACGCGTTGAGGACGGGCCGAAGGGACTTGCGCTGACCGTCGATGTCACGCCGCGCTATTGCGAGGCCGATCCGTTCGAGGGCGGCAAGCAGGCGGTGGCGGAGGCCTGGCGCAACATCACCGCGGTCGGCGGCAAGCCGCTCGCGATCACCGACAATCTCAATTTCGGCAACCCTGAGCGGCCCGAGATCATGGGCCAGTTCGTCGGCTGCCTGAAGGGCATCTCGGAAGCCTGCCGCACGCTGGACTTCCCGGTCGTGTCCGGCAACGTCTCGCTCTACAACGAGACCAACGGCCGTGCGATCCTGCCGACGCCCTCGATCGGCGGCGTCGGCCTGCTCGACGACTTCACCAAATCCGCCTCGCTCGCCTTCAAGGCGGAGGGCGAGGCGATCCTCTTGATCGGCGAGACGCACGGCTGGATCGGACAGTCCGTTTACTTGCGCGATATCTGCGGTCGCGAGGAGGGCGCGCCACCGCCGGTTGATCTCGCCGCCGAGAAGCGCAATGGCGATTGCGTGCGCGGCATGATCCATGGCGGTACCGCGACCGCCGTGCATGATCTCTCCGATGGCGGCCTCCTGATCGCGCTCGCCGAAATGGCGATGGCGAGCGGCATCGGCGCAAAGCTGCTGGCGGCGCCAACCGCGCTGGTGCCGCAGGCCTATTGGTTCGGCGAGGACCAGGCGCGCTATCTCGTCACCGTGCCGGAAACGGAAGCCGGCCGCGTGCTCGCCAAGATGCGCGGCTGCGAGGTGCCCTGCGTGCGGATCGGCACCACCGGTGGCGATGCGATCGCGATCGCGGGCGAGGCGCCGGTTGCGATCGATGTGCTGCGGACCTCGCACGAGCGCTGGCTGCCGGAATATATGGGCGGCAAGGCGGCGTAAGGCGCCGCCACACACTCAGTCCCGTAGCCCGGATGAGCGAAGCGACATCCGGGACCGCTGTCGCTTGTGGCAAGACCCCGGATATCGCTTCGCTCATCCGGGCTACGAGTGCGGTGCCTCACAACACGTGTGACGCCCCCGGGATTTTCCGCAACGCCGCCGTCAGGCCCCAGCTCAGGATCACCGTGAGCATGAATCCGACCGCAGCCTTCACGATCGCCGGCAGCTCGTATTCGAACAGCGCGTACTGGATCCACAGCGCGATCGGGTAGTGCACCAGAAAGATACCGTAGGCGTCCGACTGCATGCGGTCGAGCAGGTTTGGCCCCGGCGCTTTCGAATGCAGGAAGAAGGCGAGGATTGCGAGCAGGATCGAGGCCGAGAACAGCACCAGGAACGTGCCGTAGAACACATGGTACCAGTGCGGCAGCGGATCGGGATTCCCGAGGATCTCGCGCTTGATGTAGATCATGCACCACATCAGGCCGTACGGGATCAGCGTGACGATCACCCACGGCCAGCGGTTCCTCGGCAACTGGCCGTCCGAGCTGAGGATGCCGCGATCGAAGTTCGCCGAACCGACGCTGGCGCCAATGAAGAAGTAGCTGAAGTAGAGCAGGATGCGGCTCGCCTGCACCGAGAACGGACCGAGCTCGAACCATTTGTTGGCGCCGAAATAGACCAGCGCCGGCACGTAGACGACAACGCTGATCGCAGCGAGCGCCAGCCAGAACGCGGCCGGCTGATCGAATCCGCGAAGCGAGACGCGGTTGATGGGGTCGACCAGATGCGCCGAGACCCGGTAGAGCAGGCTTGCGGTGAGATCGAACGCGAGCAGCACCCACACGAACCAGATCGGGCCGCTCGGCCACGGGCCTGACGTCACCGTCTTCCACCAGAACGACGCGAAGGTCAGCTCGGGCTCCTGGCGCAGCGCGATGGCGTAATAGGCGAGCGGGATGACGGTGAGGGCCGCGATCGCGAACGGCAGCCCGAGCCGCAACAGGCGGTCGCGCAGGAAGGCCTGTGGCGCCTTGCGCGCGATGCCCGGCCAGGTGAACAGTCCGGACAGGAAGAAGAACATCGCCATGAAGAAGCTGTCGGTGGCGAGCACGATCACGTCGAAGCCGGCCCAGGAGGCCGGATCGGTGTGACCGAAATGCGTGTAGGGAATCACCGCGTGGTGCAGCAGCACCACCAGCGTCAGGAAGGTGCGGGCGCGATCGAGCGACAGATTGCGCGCTTTGCTCTTCGGCGCGACGTGCGCCTCCGCGCCGATCGTCGCTGAATGTGACATCGTGGTCATGGCTGCCCCGCGCTCCTGCTCCCGGCGGGACTGTGCCGTCGGGAACCGGATTCAGCAAGCCTCGTTTGAGCGGGTCTTCGAGCCCGACAGGATTAGGAACCAGTTCCGGGCAGCAAGGTTAGCGTTCGCCAAAAGAGCGTGAGGCCGCGGGCAAGCGGCACCAATTCGGAGCTAGCGATGACGATCCTGAAATGGGCGCTGATTTTCCTGCTGATCTCGATCGTGGCCGGTGTGCTCGGCTTCACCGGCATCTCGGCCGCCTCCGCCGATGTCGCCCGTTTCCTATTTTACGTCTTCGTCGTGATCTTCCTGGTGCTGCTGATTTTGGGGCTCACGATCTTCAGGGCGTAGCCTGGCTGTGCCAGCACTCTCAGTCGTCATGCCCGGGCTTGTCCCGGGCATCTACGTTCTTCTGGAGCCCGATTGGCCAAGACCGTAGATGGCCGGGACGAGGCCCGGCCATGACGGCGGCGTATATCGTGGCCTACCCCACTTCCTCGATCTTCACCTTGTCCGGGTAGAAGGCGAGATGGCCGGAAATCTCCGTCATCGCGGGGAAGGGTGTCTCATAGGTCCAGATCGCGTTGTCCAGCGTCTTGCCGTCAGCCTTGACGCTGTAATAGCTCGCATCCCCCTTGTAGGGGCAATGGGTGACGCGGTCGGTGCGCTCGAGCAGAGCCATCTTGGTGTCCTCCCGCGGCACATATTGCACCGCCGGATATTTGGCCTCCTTCAAGGTCAGTGCCTTGCTGGTCTCGGCAATCACGATATCGCCCGCCGTGACGCGGACGCGCCTCGGGTTCTGGGTGATCGTGATGGGGTGGTCGGGCCCTGGAAGCTTCATGATTTCACGCCTTTTCGATCGATCTGCCTTGCGCGGCACTTTGTCGTGCCTTTATCCCGATGAGATCAGGGATATAGTGCCGGAAAGCGTGACGCAGAAGGCCGTTCACGCTAAGTTTGAGGTTGCTGGCGAGGGGACCACCGGCAGCGATTCGAGACCAGAAGGAGCGAGACCCGAATGCCCATGGACGCCCACGATATCGAGGCGATGATCAAGGCGGCGATCCCCGATGCCGAAGTGACCATCCGTGACCTCGCCGGCGACGGCGACCACTATGCCGCGACCGTGATCTCGGAATCCTTCCGCGGCAAGTCCCGCGTCCAGCAGCACCAAATCGTCTATCAGTCCCTGCGCGGCCAGATGGGCGGCGTGCTGCATGCGTTGGCGCTGCAAACCGGCGTGCCGGGCGCTTGATCTGATCGCGCGACGGGGGGCGACGATGGCTGCGGACAATCCTCGCGGCGCGATGTTTCGCGTCATCGTGCCAAACCAGCACAGCCGCGTCACCAATGTCGAGCTGTTCTTCGACCTCGTCTTCGTCTTCGCCGTCACGCAGGTGTCGCACACGCTGCTGCACCATTTCACGCCGCTCGGCGCGGTGCACGTCACCGTGCTGTTCCTCGCGGTGTGGTGGGTGTGGGTCTACACCGCCTGGGTCACCAACTGGCTCAATCCCGAGCTGACGCCTGTCCGCGTCATGCTCTTCCTGATGATGCTGGGCGGCCTCGTGCTGTCGACGACGATCCCGACCGCGTTCGAGGGGCGGGGCCTGTGGTTTGCGATCGCCTACGCGACGATGCAGCTCGGGCGAACCGCATTCTGGCTGTTCGCAACGCCACGGCATCGGACGGCTGTGCGGCATAACGCGATTCGTATCCTGACCTGGCTCTCGATCTCCGCGGTGCTGTGGGTCGCCGGCGGCCTGTCCGAGGGCGAGACGCGGCTATGGCTGTGGATTGCGGCCGTCGCCTGGGAGTACGTCTCGCCAGCGGCACGCTTCTGGGTCCCCAAGCTCGGCTTCTCGTCGGTCGAGGCCTGGGCCGTCGAGGGCGGCCACATGGCCGAGCGCTGCTCTCTCTTCGTCATCATCGCGCTCGGCGAAGCCGTCGTCGTCAACGGTGCGACCTTTGCCGAGCTGACCTGGACCGCGGACAATATCCTGGCCTTCGTCTCCGCGTTGGTCGGCGCCATCGCGATGTGGTGGGTCTACTTCCACAAGGGGGCGGAGGCCGGCTCCGAGCGGATCTCGAAGTCCACCGAATCCGGCCGGCTGGCGCGGCTCGCCTATACCTATCTGCACATGCCGATCATCGCCGGCATCATCCTGACCGCGGTGTCGGACGAACTGGTGCTGAAGCACCCGAGCGGCCATTCCGATGTCCGCACCATCGTGAGCACGATCGGCGGACCGCTGGTGTTCCTGATCGGCACCATCCTGTTCAAGCACGCGATCCGCGGCTTCCTCCAGCTCTCGCACGGCATCGGAATCATCCTGCTGCTGGTGCTGTGGTGGTTCGCCGCCGATCTCCCGCCGCTCTGGCTCTCGGTCGCGACGACCGCGATCTTGATCGTGGTGGCGGTGTGGGAGTCGCTATCGCTGGGATCGGCAACCGAGGAGGCCGAGGAGCATTGAACGGCGCGCGGCGGTGGCGCGGAGCGTCTACTCCGCCACCTCCAGCGCATGCACCGAGAACATCTCGGCTGCGTCCGTCCAGCTTTCGCGCACCCGCCAGCCCGCTCCTTGCGCCAACGCGGCGAAGCGCTCGAGGCTGTATTTGTAGCTGTTCTCGGTGTGGATGCTCTCGCCCGGACGGAACGAGAAGCTGGTGCCGAGCAGGCGCACGGTCTGGCTCTTCTTGCTGATCAGATGCATCTCGATGCGGTGCCGCTCGCGGTTGTAGATGGCGCGGTGGGTGAAAGCGGACAGATCGAAATTGCCGCCGAGCTCGCGGTTGATGCGCACGAGAACGTTGAGGTTGAAGCGCGCGGTAACGCCGGCGGCATCGTTATAGGCGTCATGCAGCACGCGCTCTTCCTTTTCGAGGTCGGCGCCGATGATCATCTGCGCGCCCCGGCCCAGGATCTCGCGCGCGCTCTTCAGGAAGGCCTGTGCTTCATGCGGCTCGAAATTGCCGATGGTCGAGCCCGGGAAGAAGCCGACCTTGGGCATGGATGCGACCTGCTTGGGCAGCTCGAACGGCGTCGTGAAGTCGGCTGCGACCGGATAAATGCCGAGCGTCGGGAAGTCACGCTTCAGGCCGCTCGCCTGCGCCTTCAGGAAGTCGCCGGATATGTCCACGGGGACATAGGCCGCGAATTTGCAATGACCCAGCAGCAGGCGGACCTTCGTGGTCGCGCCCGCGCCAAATTCGACCAGAGCTGCGTGCTCCGGAATGATCTTCGCGATCTCGCTGCCGCGCTCCTTCAGGATCGATAGCTCGGTGCGGGTCGGATAATATTCCGGCAGACGCGTGATCGCCTCGAACAGCTCCGAGCCGGTCGCATCGTAGAAATATTTCGGCGACAGCTTTTTCGGCTGCTGCGAGAGGTCCTCGATGGCCTCGCGGGCGAAGGCGGTGGTCTGCTCGTCGGGAAGATGGGCTTCGGCCAAAGCGCTGGCGTGCACATTCATGATACTCTCCTGAACGCGCTGTCCGGCGCGCATTTGTCGTCGGATAGGAATTTTACTCGTAGTCGGCGAGCCGCAGCCCCGTGAATTGCCAACGGTGGTGCGGATAGAAGAAGTTCCGATAGGTGATACGGCTGTGGCCCTCCGGAGTTGCAAGCGAGGAGCCGCGCAGCACCAGCTGGTTGACCATGAACTTGCCGTTGTACTCGCCGAGCGCGCCTTCGATGGCGCGGTAGCCGGGGTAGGGCGCGTACGCGCTGCGGGTCCACTGCCAGACGATGCCGAAGGCGTCGTTGAGCTGGCCCGCGCGGGCGGCGACCTCCCATTCCATTTCGGTCGGCAGATGCTTTCCGGCCCAGCGCGCGAAGGCATCGGCCTCGTAATAACTGACGTGGCAGACGGGCACGTCGGGATCGACCGGCTCGAGGCCGGCGAGCGTCATCACTTGCCACGCGCCATCAACTTCGCGCCAATGGCCTGGGGCCTGCCAGTCTTCCTTGCTGGCTGCGGCAAAGCCGTCCATCAGCCACAATGTTGCAGTCCGGTAGCCGCCATCGCGCATGAAGGCGAGCCACTCGCCGTTGGTGACGAGGTTGCGCGCGACCTTGACCGGGCCCACCAGGGCGCGGTGCGCCGGCTTCTCGTTGTCGAAATGAAAGCCCTCGTCGACATGACCGACGGTGTGGATGCCTTCGTTCAGCATCAGCCAGTCCTCGCCTGAGCGCGTCGGGGCGGGGAAGCGCCACTCGGGATCGTAGGCCGGATAGACCGGGTTCTGCGCGAAGGCATGCAGGATGTCGGTGAACATCAATTCCTGATGCTGCTGCTCATGGTTCAGCCCGACCTCGACCAGCGGCGCGATCTTGCGAAGCTTGTCGGCACCGGCCTCGCGGAAGAATTTGACGACCGCGGCATCGACATATCTGCGGTAAGCACCGACCTCGTCGGCGCTGGGGCGGGTGATGTCGCCGCGATGATTGCGGGCATGACGCGGGCCGGCGCTGACGTAATAGGAATTGAACAGGAATGCGAAATCGGGGTTAAAGGCCCGATAGCCCGCAGCGTGCTCCCTGAGCAGGAATTGCTCCCAGAACCAGGTGGTATGCGCCCGATGCCATTTTGTCGGGCTCGCATCGGGCATGGACTGGATCTGCTGGTCTTCCGGCGACAGCGGTGCGGCCCGGCGTTCGGTCCCATTGCGGACGGCAACAAATGCGTCTTCCAGCCTCCGGGCGAGGCCGCCCTGACCGGAGCTTGACGAAAACGGGGCGGTGGCCGAAGCGGAGGCTTGTTTCGTCACGTTTTTCTCCAGACAGGACAAGAGAACGTTGTTGGCGTTGCCCGGTTCCAAAAACCGGGTTCGTCCTAGATAGGGGCTCCGTTACGGTATGAAAGTCCTCCCGGGCGATGATATTCGCGTCATCATGCAATGCGGCTGGCGTCACCAAGGGGCGGCCGCCCAGGGGCTGTTCGCCGCCATTTTACTTTGGATGCACAACGGTTTGGGCTACATATATGAGCAGATATCGGGCTAGATCGGCTGAGCCGGCCCGAAGCGATCGTTGAGGCCCCAGAAGGACACAGATATGAGCATCGAGGAATTCATCGCCAACGAAGTGAAGTCGAACGACGTGGTTCTGTTCATGAAGGGCACGCCGCAATTTCCGCAGTGCGGTTTCTCCGGCCAGGTCGTCCAGATCCTCGACCATATCGGCGTCGGCTATAAGGGCCTCAACGTCCTCGAATCCGCAGAACTGCGCAACGGCATCAAGACCTTCTCCAACTGGCCGACCATCCCGCAGCTCTATGTAAAGGGCGAGTTCGTCGGCGGCTGCGACATCGTCCGCGAGATGTTCCAGGCCGGCGAATTGCAGCAGCTCCTCTCCGAGAAGGGCGTCGTCGTCGCGGCTTGACCCGTGACCCGGCTGACGCGCCGGATCGGCGGCGCCGATCTCGAGATCGTCGTTGCCGACATCACCACGCTCGGCGTTGACGCCATCGTCAACGCGGCCAACACGTCGCTCCTTGGCGGGGGCGGCGTGGATGGGGCGATCCATCGGGCTGCCGGGCCCGATCTGGTGGCCGAATGCCGTATGCTTCACGGCTGCAAGACCGGCGATGCCAAGATCACCAAGGGCTACCGACTCAAAGCGGCCCATGTGATCCACACTGTCGGGCCGGTCTGGAATGGCGGAACGCTCGGAGAGGACGATCTGCTCGCCTCCTGTTATCGCCGGTCGATGGAGCTGTGCGGCAAGCACACGCTAACCTCCGTGGCATTCCCCGCGATTTCGACCGGCATTTTCCGCTTCCCCGCCGACCGGGCGGCAGACATCGCCGTGCGCACGACGATCGAAGGGCTCTCTGCCGCGCCGTCCGTGACCCGGGTCGTGTTCTGCTGCTTCGCCGAGCCCGGCGCGAAGCTGCATGCCGAGGCGCTTGAGCGGCACAGCGGCCCTTGTGCCTGATCATGCGGTCGGTACACTCCGTCGGACCATGTTCCGGGGAGGGGATATGATTTTACAGTCCGGACTGCGTGCGCTGCTCTGCGGCGTGCTGGTGTCGCTCGGCGCAATATCGCTGGCACGCGCGGAAGGAACCTACGAGATTCCGGCCAGCGCGCATTTCAATCAGGACAAGCTCGCCAAGGTGAGCGAGTTCTTCAAGAACGAGGTCGCGACCGGCAAGATCGCCGGTGCAACCGTCTTGATCCAGCAGCACGGCAAGCCGGTCTATCACGAAGCCTTCGGCGTGCAGGACGTCGTCAGCAAGGCACCGATCACGGACAAAACGATCTTCCGCCTGTTCTCGATGAGCAAGGCGATCACCTCGGTGGTCGCGGTGCGGATGATCGAGGACGGCAAGATCAAGCTGGATGATCCCGTCTCGAAATACATTCCGTCGTTCGCCAATGTAAAGGTCGGCGTCGAGAAGAAGGCCGAGGACGGCAGCAAGTCGCTCGAACTGGTGCCGCCCAACCGGCCGATGACGGTCCACGATTTGATGACGCACACCTCGGGCATCACCTATGGCTTCTATGGCGACAGCCTGGTCCGCAAAGCCTATCGCGAAGCCAATATCTATGCCGGCGATTTCGACCTCGCCGAGTTCGCAGAACGGATCGCAAAACTGCCGCTGCACAACCAGCCGGGGGCTCTCTGGCAATATGGCCATTCCACCGACGTTCTCGCGCGTGTGATGGAGGTCGCGGCCGGCAAGCCCCTGATCGACATCATGCGGGACAAGCTGCTCGATCCGCTCGGCATGGTCGACACCGGTTTCTTCGTCACGGCTCCCGAGAAGCAGAAGCTGCTGGCGCAGCCAGTGCCGAACGACAGCGATTTCCGGGTCGGCCGGATCAATGATCCGACGGTGGTCAAGAAGATCCAATTCGCCAGCGGCGGCATGGTGACGACCATGGCCGACTACGAGCGCTTCGCGCAGATGCTGCTCAATGGCGGCAGCCTCGACGGCAAGACCATCCTCAAGCCCGAGACGTTCAAGCTGATGGTGACTGATCAGGTCGGCCCGGGCTCGGGCGTCGATCGCGATTATTTCTACTTCCCCGGCGACGGATTTGGCTTCGGCCTCGGGCTCGCGGTCCGCACCGATCCCGGTAATGCCAAGCCGCCGCCGCCCGGCGATCTCGGCGAGTTGAAATGGGATGGCGCCTCCGGCTGCTATTTCGTGATCGACCCGAAGCAGGACATGTTCTTCGTGCTGCTGGAGCAAACCCCGACCGAGCGCCAGCGGGTGCAGCGGACCTTGAAACAGTTGGTCTATGAAGCCATGGAGAAATGAAATGAGCGGGCGCCGCGCGCTGATCGCGGCGCTCGTTCTTCTGGTCGGCGTGGTCTGTGCGCGTGCAAGCTCCGAGCGCGCCGCGCACAAATTCTCAGCCGAAGGCCTCGCAAAGGTCTCTGCCTACATCCGGAACGAGGTTGCGACCGGAAAGATTCCGGGGGCCATCCTGCTGCTCCAGCAACACGGCAAGCCGGTCTACTACGAGAATTTCGGCGTCCGCGACGTCGCGACCAGGACCCCGATGAGCGCGGACACGATCTTCCGCCTCTATTCGATGTCGAAGCCGATCACGTCAGTCATGGCGATGATGCTGGTCGAAGAGGGCAAGCTTTCGCTCGAGGATCCCGTCGCAAAGTACATTCCGGCCTTTGCCGACATGAAGGTCGGTGTCGAGAGGAGGGGCGAGGGGGGCAAGGTCGCGCTGACGCTGGAGTCGCAGCAGCGTCCCGTCACGATCAAGGACCTGTTGCGTCATACCGCGGGCCTGCCCTACGGCGCCACTGGCGGCAGTGCGGTGCGCGAGCTCTATGCTGCGGCCAACCTCTTCAACAGCGATCTGTCCAATGCCGACTTCGCCGCGAAGATCGCCGCGCTGCCGCTCGCCGAGCAGGCAGGCACAGTGTGGGCCTACGGCTTTGCCACCGACGTGCTCGGCCGCGTCGTCGAGGTGGTCTCGGGCAAGACGCTGCTGCAGTTCGAGAAGGAGCGGCTGCTCGATCCGCTGGGCATGACCGAGACCGCGTTCCATGTGGCCGATCCCGCCAAGTTTCCGCGCATCGCCGAGCCGATGCCGGAGGACCGCCACATCAGTCCAACGACTGAGGTCCGCGACATCAGGCGGCCCATGACATGGGAATCGGGCGGCGGCGGCCTGGTCGGCACAGTCGGCGACTACGCCCGTTTCGCCCAGATGCTGCTGAATGGCGGTACCTATGAAAGCCGCCGCTATCTCAAGGCCGAGACCATCGCGCTGATGGCGTCGGACCACATCGGCCCTGAGACCAGGATCGGGCGCGACCAGAACTATTATCCGGGCGGCAGTTCCGGCTTCGGCCTCGGCTTCGCCGTGCGCACCTCGGCGCCGCCGGGCACGTCATGGCCACTCGGCGAGTATCGATGGGACGGCGTCGGCGGCACCTTCTTCTTCATCGATCCCGAGGATGATCTGTTCGGGATCTTCATGGTGCAGACGCCGTCGCAGCGCAGCCGGATTCAGCTGGCGTTGAAGACGCTGATTTACCAGGCGATGGGGCGGTAGTCGCGGACGTTCAGCCGCTGTCGTAGCCCGGATGAGCGAAGCGACATCCGGGGTCTCTGCACGTAAATTCCCGGGTATCGCTGCGCTCACCCGGGCCCACGGGACTTACGCCCCGCGGACGATCTCGCGCACGTATCCGATCGTCTCCTCGATCTGGCTCGCATTGACGTCGAGATGGGTGCAGGCGCGGATGCGGCCGTCCATCATCGCAAGCGTCACGCCGCGCTGGCGCAGTGCCGCGACCATCTTGTCGCCGGCAATGCCGGCGCCATCGGGCTTGAAGAACACGAGATTGGTCTCGGGCTCCTGCACCTCGATGCCTGCGATTTGCGACAGCCCGCGGGCGAGCGCGCGCGCATTGGCGTGGTCGTCGGCAAGGCGCTCGACGTGATGGTCGAGCGCGTAGATACAGGCGGCGGCACAGACCCCGGCCTGCCGCATCGAGCCGCCGAGGCGCTGCTTCCACTGCCAGACTGCATCGATGAAGGCGCGCGTGCCCGCAAGCACGCCGCCGATCGGCGCGCCCAGGCCCTTGGAGAAGTCGATCCAGGCCGAGTCCCAGCCTGCGGTCATGTCGCGCGGCGAGATGCCGCTCGCGACTGTGGCATTGAGCAGGCGCGCGCCGTCCATGTGGGTGATGAGGCCGTGTTGCTTGGCGATCGCGACGATCTCGTCGAGATCAGCCTTCTTCCAGATCGTGCCGCCGCCGATATTGGCGGTCTGCTCGACGCTGACGACCGTCTGCGGCGGCTGATAGCGCGTGCGCGGATGCAGCGCTTTCCGGAACGTCTCCGGCGTGAACTGGCCGTCGGGACCCTTCAACTGGGTGACCTGGAAGCCACCGATCGCGGCATGCGCGCCGCCTTCGCGCGCGATGATGTGCGCGGTCTCATGCGCCAGGATCTCGTCGCCCGGACGGCAATGCACCAGCGTCGCGGTGACGTTGCACATCGTGCCGGACGGCATATAGACCGCGGCCTCCTTGCCGAGCAGATCGGCCACGCGCTCGCACAGCGCATTCACGGTCGGATCGTCGCCGACCTGCTCGTCGCCGACCTCCGCCCGCGCCATCGCCTCGCGCATCGCAGCCGTGGGCCTCGTCTGCGTGTCCGAGAGCAGGTTGATGCGCACCGGCGGCGCCTTGGGATCGATCGGGGGCGGGGTGTAGAGCATGCGACGGCTCCTCAAGCATTGCGGCCACTGAAATGTGGCTCTTAAGCAAAAAGGCCCCGGCGAACCGGGGCCTTTCGATATTCAGATCTTAGCGCGAATAGAATTCGACGACCAGATGCGGCTCCATCTGCACCGGGAACGGCACGTCGGAGAGATGAGGGATGCGCACGTATTTCGCGGTCATCTTGCCGTGGTCGACTTCGAGATAGTCCGGGGTGTCGCGCTCGGGGAGCTGGCTGGCTTCGAGGACGTGGGCGAGCTGCTTGGAAGCTTCCTTGACCTCGATCACGTCGCCGATCTTGACCTGATAGCTCGAGATGTTGACCTTGCGGCCGTTCACCTTGACGTGGCCGTGGTTGATGAACTGGCGCGCGGCGAAGATCGTCGAGACGAACTTGGCGCGGTACACGACCGCGTCGAGACGGCGCTCGAGCAGGCCGATCAGGTTCTCGCCCGTGTCACCCTTGAGGCGGCTGGCCTCGACATAGATGCTGTGGAACTGGCGCTCGGAGATGTTAGCGTAGTAGCCCTTCAGCTTCTGCTTGGCGCGCAGCTGCACGCCGAAGTCGGAGAGCTTGCCCTTGCGGCGCTGGCCGTGCTGGCCGGGGCCGTACTCGCGGCGGTTGACGGGGCTCTTCGGGCGGCCCCAGATGTTCTGGCCCATACGGCGATCGAGTTTATACTTCGCCTCACTGCGCTTAGTCATCGCGTCCTCTTTGGGTTCACGGTTTGAGGAAACGCGCCCTCCTGTGTGACGGGGCTAGCCCGGCACTGACAGGTCCGATCCCCAAAGCTTAAGGGACAAGACCACGGGTCGCGAAACGCTTCGCGGGCCGAAATCGGCCCGCGAGCAGGCGGCTTTTAGGTGAGTTTGGCCCGTTCTGTCAATGCGAATGGCCGCGAAATCAGGTCCCGACCGCCCGGATCGGCTTTGACCCGGCGGATCGCAATTCGGCAGCGATTTCAGTGTTCAGGACCTGTTCCAGCCGGGTCAGGACCCGGGCGATGGGGGCGGCGTCGGTGACGCGGTGATCCCACCGGATCACGACATGAATGGTCTGGTCCGCCTCAACCATCCCATAGCTGACGATAAAGGGGCCTGGCGTGATGGGGTGGAGCTCGCCGCCGCCATAGGCGGCCACCGAGCTTACGGCAAAGCTGCCGAACCAATTGCCGCGTTGCCGGCCGAAATTCAGGCCGATCGCCCAGGACAGGCGCCGCAGCGGCAGTGGGAGGCGGGTCGCCCGCATGATCTTGCGGAACATGGGAACGTCCCCGACCGGCGCCGTCTTGGCGTGCCGGATCTCGGCATCGACGGCCGCCAGCGTCATCGTGTCGGGGCCCGCGATTCGCTGCGGGATCACGCATTCCTCGCCATGGTCGATCCGGGCGATCGCCACCAGCGCCACGCTCTTGGGTAGCTCATAGAGGGTCGGCCAAGGCCATTTGGCGTAGACGGTGCGCAGGATCGGCTCGTCCCTGGCCACGAGGGCGAAGGCCTTGACGAACATCGCGGCCCAGCCGGCAGGCGTCGTTGCGGCCGCGCGGGCCTCCAGCACAGGGCGGATATTGAGCGAACGGGATAGCGAAACGAACGGCACGCCCATCGAGGCATGCATGAGGTCGCAAATCAAACGGCGCCGCAGCGAGATGGTCTTGGGCGTCCCGCGCATTGGTCTCCGGTTCCGGATCAAAGATTAAAATATGTGCAGCGAGCGGGTTCCCACTCGCTTGCCTGCTCTAGCATGAACCAACCCGCTCGGGGCCAGTCGGTTCGCCGCATCAGGGCGCCGGCGACGCCAGCGGCTTGGTCTTGTCGACGACGTAAACTCCCAGCACTTTCATGGTCTTATCGCCATGAGCCTTGGCGTCGTGCACGACGCCTGCCGGGATCTGATAGGAATCGCCGGCTTTGAGGGTTTTCTCTGGCTGCCCATCGATGAGAAGATTCAGCTCGCCTTCGAGCACGTAGCCGGTCTCGATCCCCGGATGGGTATGGCGTCCGGCCGCGCCGCCCGCCGGGACTTCCGCAATGGCGGTGATGGTGTTGTAGCCATCCGGGAATTCGACTTTCTGGAGTGGGGTGCGCTTGATGCCGGGCTGCTGGGCGAAGGCGGCAACGGCAAGGCCGGCAAAGGACAGAGCGAGCAAAGTCTTTTTAAGCATGGTTTTCCTCCCTGGACCGACCCTAGCAGCGCGGCAGTCCCCGGCAAGGTGGCAATCGGCCTGTTCAGCGCCTGATCCCCTCGAATGCCGCCATGATGCCGCGCTGGAACAGCGACCAGTCGAAGCCGAGCGCGATCGCGCGATAGCCGCGGTCGACGAGGGCATTGGCCTGGTCGGCAGTGCGGGCCACGCCGCCGATCGGCACGCCGCTTCTGAGGATGCCGGCCTCGGCGCGGGCGACCAGCTCCAGCAACTCCGGGTCGTCCATCCGGCCGCGCTTGTTGATGGACGTCGCGAGGTCGCCGGGGCCTATCACCGCGACGTCGATGCCGGGCGTTGCCATGATCTCGTCGATGCGGTTGACGGCATCGACGTGCTCGATGGTGATCATGCAGATCATCTCGTCATCGGCTGATGCCATGTAGTCCGGCATCGACTGGCCCCAGCGGAACGGCGCGTGGAACGGTCCCCAGAGCCGATCGCCGCGCGGCGGGTAGCGCACGCTGCGCACCGCCTTCTCGGCATCAGTGCGGTTGGTGATCATCGGAAAGTTGATGCCGAAGGCCCCGATATCCATCGGCGCCTTCGCAAGCCACGGCTCGTTCGCCGCGATCCGCACCAAGGGGGTGCACGGCGTGCCGGTCGTCGCCGCGATCATCGCATGCGCTTCGGTGAGCCCAATCGGTCCATGCTCGAGATCGACGATGATCCAGTCGAGCGAGCGCGCCATGATCTGCACGGTCTGCACGCTCGGGATGGTCGCAATGGCGCCGAAGGCGGGACGGCCTTCGCGCCAAAGCTGGCGGAGGCGGTTGAGCGGCGTGGTCGGGACCGACATGGAAAAGGCCTGCGGCTAGGTGACGACGCTAAAACCTAGCAGCGCGCCGTCGCCGCGCAAGGTCAGGCCAGGGCGCGACCGCCGAAGAACGGCGTCAGCATGGTCGAAAGGCCATGCACGCGGTTCGAGGTGAAGATCATCTCGGCGCGCTCCTGCGCGATGCCGCCGATCCGCGGGCCGAGCAGGTCCGAGACGCGGCGGGCGATCGCCGGCGCTGGATCGATCCAGTCGACAGGCCATGGGGCCAGCCGCTTCAGCCGGTCGAGCAGCAGCGGATAATGCGTGCAGGCGAGCACGACGGTGTCGGTGCGGGATGCCACATTCCCGGCGTCGCCGACGAAGCAGGGAGCGAGTTCGGCGAGGATGGCCTCGTCGCTGATCGGAGCGCCGCTGAGCTCGGCTTCAGCCAGCGAGGCGAGCTCGGGCGAGCCGACCAGCGTCACCTCGCATCCTTGCGCGAAATCGCGGATCAGAGCCTTGGTGTATTCGCGCTTTACCGTGCCCTTGGTGCCGAGCACCGAGACGCGGCGGGTCCTCGACTGCGCGCAGGCCGGCTTGATCGCCGGCACCGTGCCGACAAAGGGCACGGAATAAGCGGCGCGCAGGTGCGACAGGACCAGGGTGGACGCCGTGTTGCAGGCGATGACGACGAGGTCGGGATCATGCGTGCCGATCAGTTCACCCATCAGCGGCACGACGCGGGCGATGATCTCGTCCTCGCTGTGGTGGCCGTAGGGGAAGAAGGCGTCGTCGGCGACGTAGGCAAAGTGCGCGTCCGGCCGCGCAGCCACGACCTCACGGAGCACCGTGAGCCCGCCAAGGCCGGAATCGAACACCAGGATCGTCGGAGAATTGGTCACAGAATTACCCTAGCCCGCCATGGTTACCATTCGGTTTTTAGGGCGATTTTGCGGCGGAGACCGCTTGGGGCCGATTTGGAAGGCTTGAATGTGCCGGGGCATGTCCGCAAAATTCCGGGAAGCCGGCAATCACGACGTATGATGCGGCGTCACAGTGCTCCCATTTGCGTCCGCAGGAGGCCTCATGCTCACCGTCCATCATCTCGGCAAGTCCCAGTCCGAGCGCATCGTCTGGCTGTGCGAGGAGTTGGGAATTCCATATGAGCTGAAGCGCTACACGCGTGATGCAGCGACTATGCTGGCACCGGCCGAGTACAAAGCGCTGCATCCGGCCGGCACGGCACCGGTCATCACCGACGGCGAGTTGGTGCTTGCGGAATCCGGCGCCGTCGTCGACTACATCGTGGCAAAATACGGCAACGGCCGACTCGTGCTCGGCCCCGATGAGCGAGCCTTCGCGCAGTTTCTGTATTGGCTTCATTTCGCCAACGGTACGTTGCAACCCGGGATGGGGCGGATGATGATCCTGAGCCGGCTCGATCTCGCCAAGGACAACCCGACCCTGCGCGCGATGAAGGGGCGTCTCGATCGCGCTTACGACCTCCTCGACGCCAGGCTTGGCGAGGCCGAATATCTGGCGGGCAGCGCCTTCACCACCGCCGATATCATGACGGTGTTCTCGCTCACCACCATGCGCTACTTCCAGCCCTATGATCTTCAGCGTTGTCCGAACGTGGTCGGATATCTCGGCCGCATCGGCGACCGTCCGGCCTACCGGCGCGCGATGGAGAAGGGCGATCCGGGCATGGCGTTGCTGCTGAGCTGAGCTTCGGTCAAGCGATCCTGTTCGTCGTGGCCGACCGCGCCGTCGCCAGCTGTTTCTGCAGACGATCGATGTTTTGCAGCAGGCGCTGGCTGGTTAGCACCAGGAAGTAATAGCCGAACTGTGGATCCTGGAAGTAGATCTCCAGCAGGCGGTCATAGGTGATCGTCAGCACCTGGCCGTCCTCGATGCATTCGATCGTTCCGGTGCGGCGGTTGTCCGGCGTCAGGAAGCCAAGTTCGCCCATCAGTGCGCCCGGCCCGATCTCGACGTTGATCTCCTTGACCAGGAACTTGCCGGTGACCGTGAGCAGCATCTCCTTGGCGGGATCGCCCAGCTTGAAGAGCGTATCGCCCCGGCGATATTTGCGCTCGGTCATGAACGGCTTGAGCCATTCGATCGACATGTCGCCTTCGGCGGCGTGGCGTGCCTTCTTGACCAGCTTGAGCATCTGCCGCAGGCGCAGGGCGTTGATCGGAAGCAGCAGCAGATAGAGCAGGAACGTCGCGACGTTGGCGGTGAGCGCGCCGAACACGGCGAAGAACGCGCAGCCGACCATGTTGGCGACGCGCAGTGGCACCATGGTCCGCATCAAGAGGGTGGCGACGAAGAAGCCGGCGCCGACCGCGGCGAACAGATTGGCGAACGTGATGTTGTGGACAAAGATCTCCAGCAGCCGATTGAAGATCGCGTCATAGGTGACGTTGTTGGGATCGAGGCCCATCTGGACCAGGATCTTCGCGATCCTGAGGTTATCCGTTGCCGCATCGAGGATGCGGTCAAGGATCGAGGAAATGTCTGCGCTGCCGGACGGCATGGTACTAACCCCGCGTAAGGCCTTCAGTCCTGGTCGGTATGCTCGAAACGTATAGCCGAATTCGGATGACGGCCGCCTGAAATGAAGCCTTCGGCCGCCACGCCGCAAGAGGCAAATTTTAGCCTGATTAGGCGTTTCGGCAATTGCCCGTTGGTTGCGCGTCTGGCTGCAACACGGCCGTGATTCGGGCAGGCTTCGGCGTCGCGAGGGGGCCAATGCCCCCAGGCGGGCGTTGGACGATCTTCGCCTTAGGGCTTGGCGGCGGGTTGGACGACCTGCTGCTCGACGAGGCCAAGACGACCGGGCAGCGAGCCGGCGCGCAGCAGCATGGCGACGCTGTTGGCCTCATCCAGGGTGAAGTTGCCGGAAATCTGGCCGGAGCCGCCGGTGATGGGCTCGCGGATCACGGGGGCGGAAATCACCTTGTCGTCGAGCGCGATGGCGAAGGGCATTCCAACGTTCTCTGCGGTGATGTGGGCGAAGCGCCGCGCACCGCGGCCGTTGAAGCGGAACGAGGCGATCGGCTCTTTCGTCCCGCTGGCAAACCCCGGGCCTGCATAGCTGATGTCGTCACCGTCGAGCGCGCTGGCCTTGACGAGATAAGGGAGCTTGTCCTTGAAGCCGAACATGACTTCCGTCCCCGCCGGAGGCGTGCCGGATTGCGCCTGCTCCGCCGACATCGTGACATCGATCAGGCGGAAGCTGACCTTGACCTTCCTGGCGAAGATCGCAGTGATACGCTCGGGCTCCATCATGCCTGGCAGGAAGATGCGGATGCGGTCCGTTCCCTCAGGCTGGACGCTGGCAAGTGTGACGCCGGCGTCCTTGAGGCGCTGTTCGATCATGGCGATGGAATCTTCGACGAGATCGCGCTGCCGCGCGGCCGATGCGGCGTCGGTCGGGGCGAGCCTGATCAGCCCGTCTCCGGCGTCGGTCACGGTGAGCGCCTGCGTGGGCAATCCCTCTGCCGCCGAGGCGAGCTTGCGCGTGAGCAGGTCGCGACCCTTGGCGTCGGCGATCTTCAATTCGACACCGCCGTCACGGATGACAAGGCCGGAGAAGGCGATCCGGCCCTCGCGTAAGATCTTGTAGACGTCGTCGCGCA
This sequence comes from Bradyrhizobium sp. SHOUNA76, assembly GCF_023006445.1. Taxonomy (NCBI): domain Bacteria; kingdom Pseudomonadati; phylum Pseudomonadota; class Alphaproteobacteria; order Hyphomicrobiales; family Nitrobacteraceae; genus Bradyrhizobium; species Bradyrhizobium sp. SHOUNA76. Next base: position 5,563 of record NZ_JALBHA010000019.1, on the reverse strand, counting down.
GATCCGTGGTGACCGTCTCCCGCAAGGCGTCGCGGTCCACCTTGTAGATAATGCGCGATCCGCCCAGCTTCTCCATCTTGTCGGTGATGAATGCCGCGACCTTCGCGTGCATCTTGTCGAGCTGGGTGTCCCCGGCGAAGGTTGCGGAGGGCAGGGCCATCGTGGATGCGATGGCGAACGCAGCGATCAGCCGGTTGATGCGGTTCCGCGCGGGCGTCGTCATTATGACCTCAAGTCTTGCGGCAGGGCGCTGGGAGCGAATTCCAGCGCCAGTTCTTGGTCCCCGGGTCGGCCCCAGAGGTTCAAGCGTCGCAGGTCTAGGCAATGGACGAACGCCAAATCATCCATCATTCTGTGGTCTCGGCCGACCATCGGCCGAGGCCTCGCCGCACCAAAATGTCAAAAGACAGAGGCGGGGACGTGCATCTGAGGGAGGACGGAATTCCATGGCGGGTATCCACGCGCTCGATCGGTTTATCGGCAACGACTATCTGGACCTGGCGACGGACGCGGAAGTCCGGGCCTTCGAGCAGGTTCCTTATGCCGATCGGGTCGCGGCCGAGAGCACCTATGACGCGATCAGGCTGGGTGCCGCGCGGAATCCCGATGGCGCGGCGATCCAGTTCCTGCAAAACGCGGATCCCGCCGACACGCCGGTTGTAGTCACCTATCGCGATTTCATCGCGCGCGTCACGCAGGCCGCCAACATGTTTCATGCGCTCGGTGCGGAGAAGGGCGACGTCATCAGCTTCATGCTGCCGCTGGTGCCCGATGCGTTCGTGACGCTGTTCGGCGCCGAGGCCGCGGGCATCGCCAATCCCGTCAATCCGCTGCTGGAGCCGCACCAGCTCGCCGAGATCCTGGAGGCCGCGAACACGAAGATCCTGGTGGCGCTCGGTCCGATGCCGGGCACCGATATCTGGCAGAAGGTCGAGCAGATCCGACCGCAACTGAAGAATCTCAAGGCGATCGTGCAGGTGTTCGGCGGCGGCGATCCCGGCAAGGGCATCTTTGCCTTCAGCGACCTGATCAAGCAGCAGCCGTCCGACCGGCTCGTCAGCGGGCGCAAGATTTCGGGTGCCGACATCGCCGCCTATTTCCACACCGGGGGCACCACCGGCACGCCAAAGCTTGTGCGGCACACCCATACCAATCAGGTCTATCAGGCCTGGGCGCTCAACCTGCTGCTGAAGGCGAAACCGGGCGCAAACCTGCTGTTCGGCATGCCGCTGTTTCACGTCGGCGGTTCACTGACGCAGGTGCTGCTGACGCTGTCGGCCGGCGGCTCGCTGGTCGTGCTGTCGCCGAGTGGCTGGCGCAATCCGAATGCGGTGAAGAATATCTGGCAGCTTGTCGAACGCTTCAAGCCGGAGGCGCTGTCGAGCGTGCCGACGGTGTTGGCCGCGACGCTCGCGGTGCCGCCTGGCAACGCTGATATCTCCAGCCTGAAATACGCCGCCGGCGGCGGCTCGGCGATTCCTGTCGCCGTGGGTTCGGCGATCCAGGACAAGCTGAAGCTGCCCGTGGTCGAGGTCTACGGCATGACCGAGACCTCGAGCGTGCACACGCTAGCTTATCCGTCACGGCCGATCCGGCTCGGCTCCGTAGGTCTGCCGATGCCTTATTCTCGCGTGCGCATCGTGCAGCTCGATGCCGATGGCCGCCTGATCCGCGACTGCAAGCCGGACGAAATCGGTGTCGTCATCATGGCCGGGCCCGGCGTGTTCGGCGGCTATCTCAACGACGAGCACAACAACGGCGCCTTCGTCGACGAGATCTGGGTCAATTCCGGCGATCTCGGCCGCCTCGATGCCGATGGCTATCTCTGGATCACCGGCCGCGCCAAGGACCTCGTGATCCGCGGCGGCCACAACATCGACCCGGCGCCGATCGAGGAGATCATGTTCCGCCATCCGGCCGTCGGCTTCGCCGCCGTGGTCGGCCAGCCCGACGCCTATGCCGGCGAGCTACCGGTGGGATACGTGCAGCTGAAACCGGGCGCCAAGGTCGAGCCGGGGGAATTGGAGACGTGGGTGCGCGAGCGCACGCCGGAGCGCGCCGCCGTCCCGGTGCAGGTCATTCCGATCGATCCGATGCCGGTGACTGGCGTCGGCAAGGTGTTCAAGCCGCAGCTGCGCTGGGACGCGGCCGAGCGCGTGTTCACCAAGGTGCTCACGCCGCTGGTCGAACGCGGCATCGATTGCAGGGTCAAAGTCGGTGCCCATGGCAGTCACGGATCGATCGCCACCGTGACCCTTGCCGGCCTGCCGTCGGAGCAGCGCGAGGCGGTTGCGAGCGAGGTACACGCGCTGCTTGCACCCTTCGTGATGCGCCACGAGGTGGTGCAAATGTAGCGCGGTTTCTGCATACCCCCAAAGCAGGGCGACGCTTCGCCGCATTATCCTTACCCCCGTTCGAGGAGCCCTATGTGACCAGTATCACATAGGAAGAATTAGCAATCTGCGACGCTACCGAATAGTCTCGTGGAATTGCATCCGGGGGGACGCAAGTGATTCCGTTTCGGTTATTTGCATTGTTGATATTGACGATGGGACTTGCCTGCGGACCGGCGCATGCCGACCGCCGGGTGGCGCTCGTCATTGGCAATTCAGCTTACAAAAGTGCTCCCAAGCTCGGTAACCCTGCGAACGATGCCACTCTGGTCGGCGGCATGTTCAAGAAGGCTGGCTTCGATTCCGTCGACGTCAGACTTGATCTCAGTGCCAGCGAGATGCGGCGCATGTTGCGTGAGTTTGCCGGCAGGACGCGCGATGCGGAGATGGCGGTGATCTACTACGCCGGCCACGGTATCGAGCTCGACGGAACCAACTATCTCATTCCGACCGACGCGTCGCTGGAGACGGACGGCGACGTTCTCGACGAGACTATTCCAGTGGAGCGCGCGCTGTTCGCCGTCGAGCCCGCCAAGCAATTGCGCCTGATCATCCTGGATGCCTGCCGCGACAACCCGTTCGCGAAGTCGATGAAGCGCACGTTGGCTTCGCGCGCGATCGGGCGTGGCCTGGCCAAGGTTGAGCCGACCAGTCCCAACACGATGATTGCGTTCGCCGCAAAGGCGGGATCGACCGCGTCCGACGGCGATTCCCGAAACAGCCCGTTCGCCGCCGCGCTGGTCGAGCATCTGCCGAAGCCGGGCCTTGATTTGCGCAAGGCCTTCGGCTTCGTGCGCGACGATGTGCTCAAGAGCACAGGCTACAAGCAGGAGCCCTATGTGTACGGCTCGCTTGGCGGCGACGACGTGCCCTTGGTTGCGGTCAAGCCGGCTGCGACCGGTCCTCAGGCCAACCCGCAGGAGGCCGTGCGCAGGGACTATGAACTCGCGCTTCAGCTGGCGACCCGCGACGGCTGGGAAGCGTTTCTGACGGCGTATCCGGACGGCTTCTACGCCAACCTCGCCAAGGGTCAGTTGAACAAGATCAGCGCCGAAGAGACGCGCGCTTCGGCCGAACAAAAAGCCAAGGCAGCCGAGCAGGAAAAGGCAAGACTCATCTCCGAGCGGGCCCAGAAGGCCGAGCAGGAGAAGGCAGCGGCTGCGGCCAAGGCTGCCGAAGAGGCGCGGATCGCGGCGGAGAAGCAGAAGCAGATCGAGCAGGCGAGGGCCGAGGCGGCCGAGCACCAGCGCAAGCTGGCTGAGGCGGCGGCGGCGAAGGCATTGGCCGAGAAGCAGGCGGCGGAAAAAGCCAAGGCCGAGCTCGCTGCAAAGCAGGCCGCGGAGAAAGCGGAGCAGGCCGCAAAGCCGGCCGCCGATCGGCAGCTGCCCGAAGTCGAGAACCAGAAAGTGGCCGCGCTCTCGCCCGGGCCGGCGTCCACATTGTCAGCCGCCGACCTCGCCAAATCCGTACAGAGCGAACTGCGCCGCGTCGGTTGCCTGACCTCGTCTGCGGAGAGCGAGTGGAGTTCAGCCGCGCAGCGCTCGCTGACGCTGTTCAACAAATATGCCGGCACCCAGTTCGACGTGAAGCTTGCTAGCGTCGACGCGCTCGATGCGCTGAAGGCCAAGCCGGGACGCGTCTGCCCGCTGGTGTGCAATTTCGGCTTCAAGGCCGACGGCGATCAATGCGTGAAGATCACCTGCCGCGCCGGCTATCGCGTCGGTGACGACAATGAGTGCGAGAAGATCCCGGAGAAGAAACCGGTCGCGACGCGCGAGGAGTCGAGGAGGCGGGACACGGATCGAAAACAAACGGAGGCCGCTCCCTCGACGCCACAGGCCTCGGGGCAGATGATCTGCAACAACGCCGGATGTAGGCCGATCGCCAAGGGGTGCCGGCTCGGAACGGCAAATCATCCTTCCAATCCTGCGAGCAAGATACCAGCCGAAATATGCAACTGATGATGAAGCAGATACTTCAGGCTTGCTCCATCGCATTCGGAGCTCTCGCTTGTCTTGCTCTGTGTTGCAGCCCAGCGCTCGCCGATAAGCGCGTCGCGCTCGTCATCGGCAATTCCGCCTACAAGAGCGTGCCGAAGCTTGGCAATCCCGCGAACGACGCCGGCTTGGTCGGCGGCATGCTGAGGAAAGCCGGCTTCGATACGGTCGACGTCAAGCAGGACTTGAACGCGTCTGAAATGCGCAAGGCGCTGCGCGAATTCGGCGGGCGGACCCGGGATGCCGATGTCGCGGTGATCTACTATGCGGGCCACGGCATGGAGGTGGACGGCACCAATTATCTGATCCCGACCGATGCCGCGCTCGAGACCGACACCGACGTCTACGACGAGGCGTTACCGATCGATCGCGTGCTGGTGAGCATCGAGCCCGCCAAACAGCTTCGTCTCGTCATTCTCGATGCCTGCCGCGACAATCCGTTCGCCAAATCCATGAAGCGCACCGTGGCCTCGCGCGCGATCGGCCGCGGGCTCGCCAAGGTCGAGCCAACCACTCCGAACACGATGATCGCGTTCGCGGCCAAGGCCGGTTCGACGGCGTCCGACGGAGACTCCAGAAACAGCCCGTTCGCCACGGCTCTCGCAGACCACCTGCCAAAGCCCGGCCTGGATCTGCGCAAAGCGTTCGGCTTCGTGCGCGATGACGTGCTGAAGAGCACCGCGAACAAGCAAGAGCCTTTCGTGTATGGCTCGCTCGGCGGCGATGACGTGCCGCTCGTTCCTGCCAAGCCCGTTGCGAGCGGCCCGCAACCCAATCCGCAGTCTGAGCTCAGGCGAGACTATGAACTTGCGCTCCAACTCGGCACCCGGGACGGGTGGGAAGCGTTCCTGGCGCAATATCCTGAGGGATTCTATGCCAATCTCGCCAAAGGCCAGTTGAACAAGATCGGCGCCGAGGAGACGCGTGCCTCAGCCGAGCAAAAGGCAAGGGCGGCCGAGCAGGAAAAGACCAGGCTGATTGCCGAGCGCGCCCAGAAGGCCGAGCAGGACAAGGCGGCCGCTGCAGCCAAGGTTGCCGAAGACGCCCGCATTGCCGCAGAGAGGCAGAAGCAGATCGAGCAGGCGAGGGCCGAGGCGGCCGAGCACCAGCGCAAGGTCGCCGAGGCGGCCGCAGCGAAGGCATTGGCCGAGAAGCAGGCCGCGGAGAAGGCCA